>NZ_MJGU01000012.1:747087-831405 GCF_001864985.1 Curtobacterium sp. MMLR14_006
CCCGCCCCACGCCCGCCCCGCACGTTCCGTCCCATCGCGCCCGGCATGGGAAGCAGAACCGCGCGTAGACAGCAGGAAAGAACGGCTCGCTACGCGCGGAACATCTCACCACGCGCGGAACAGCACCCGAGCACCCGGACACTCGAGCACCCGAGCACCCGGGCACGCGCGGCCCCCACCCCGCCTAGCGCGTCGCGGTGGTGGTGCGGTCGCGGCCGGTCAGGTCGACGTGCGTCTCGGGGGTGCGGAAGCCGCGGCGCGCCAGGACCTCGCGGACGCCGGCGCCCTGCGGCTCGGCGTGCTCGACGACCAGGACTCCCCCGGGCACGAGCAGGCGCCAGGCGGTCTCGGCGAGTGCCCGCACGGCATCGAGGCCGTCGGGCCCCCCGTACAGCGCCATCGCCGGGTCGTGGTCACGCACCTCGGGGTCGATCGGGATCGCGTCGTCGGGGACGTACGGCGGGTTCGAGACGACGACGGAGACGGTGCCGTTGAGTTCGGGCAGCGCGTCGGCGAGGTCGCCCTCGACGAGCCGGACGGTGCCGCCGTGGGCGTCGACGTTGCGGCGGGTCCAGGGCAGGGCCTCGGGTGAGCGTTCGACGGCGTACACCACTGCGTTCGGCACCTCGGTGTCCATCGCGATCGCGATCGCACCGCTGCCGGAGCCCAGGTCGACGGCCACCGGCGCGGGCACCGCGGTGGCCCGCAGCGCGTCGATGCCGAACTGCACGACGCCCTCGGTCTCGGGCCGTGGGACGAACACACCGGGTCCCACCGCGAGGGTCAGTGCGCGGAAGTACGCCTCGCCCGTGATGTGTTGCAGGGGCTCGCGCGTGGTGCGTCGGGCGACGGCGTGCCGGAAGCGCTCCACGTGCGACGGCTCGATCGTCCCGCCGATCAGCGCGCGGGCCTGCACGGCGCCGCGCGAGGTGTCGGTCGCCCAGGCGAGCAGGAGCTCGGCGTCGACCTGCGGCGTCGGGACTCCCGCAGCGCCGAGCGCCGCGGACGCCTCCCGCAGGAGGCGATCCGCGGCGAACGTGACGGCCGTGTCGGCGGTGAGCCGGGCCTCCTGGCCGTCGCTCACGCGTCCTGGTCGCCGATGGCGGCCAGACGTGCCTCTTCGTCCGCCTGGATGGCCGACTGGACGACGGGCTCGAGCGCACCGTTCATCACGCGGTCCAGGTCGTACGCCTTGTACCCGGTGCGGTGGTCTGCGATCCGGTTCTCCGGGAAGTTGTACGTGCGGATGCGCTCCGAGCGGTCCATCCCGCGGATCTGCGACTTGCGCGCGTCCGAGGCGATCGCGTCGAGCTCCTCCTGCTGGCGCGCGAGGATGCGTGCGCGGAGCACGCGCATGCCGGCCTCGCGGTTCTGCAGCTGCGACTTCTCGTTCTGCATCGCCACCGTGATGCCCGTGGGCAGGTGGGTGATGCGGACCGCGGAGTCCGTCGTGTTGACGGACTGGCCGCCCGGGCCGGAGGACCGGTAGACGTCGATCTTCAGGTCGTTCTGGTTGATCTGGACCTCTTCGGGCTCGTCCACCTCGGGGAACACCAGCACGCCGGTGGTCGAGGTGTGGATGCGCCCCTGCGACTCGGTCTGCGGCACGCGCTGCACGCGGTGCACGCCGCCCTCGTACTTCAGGTGCGCCCAGACACCCTGGGACGGGTCGGTCGCGTTCGACTTGATCGCGACCTGGACGTCCTTGTAGCCGCCGAGGTCGGACTCGGTGCGCTCGAGGAGCTCGACCTTCCAGCCCTTCGTCTCGGCGTAGTGCGAGTACATGCGCAGGAGGTCGGCCGCGAAGAGCGCCGACTCCTCGCCGCCCTCGCCGCCCTTGATCTCCATGATGACGTCGCGGCCGTCGTCGGGGTCCCGCGGGATGAGCAGCCGGCGGAGGCGCTCCTGGCGCTCCGACAGCTGCTCCTCGAGGCCGGGGACCTCGTCGGCGAACGCCTCGTCCTCACGGGCGAGCTCCTGGGCGGCGGCGAGGTCGTCCCCCGCCGCCTGCCAGGCCTCGTACGCGGACTTGATCTGGTTGAGCTCGGCGTACCGCCGGTTCACCTTCTTCGCCCGGGCCGCATCGGCGTGGAGCGCGGGGTCCGACAGCTGCTGTGTCAGGTCCTCGTGTTCCGCCAGCAGCCCTGCCACCGACTCGAACACGCCTTACTCCTGGTGACCGTTGTGGTGGGCGCCGCCGGTCGTGGGGACCGACTTCTGCACCTGCACCAGGAACTCGACGTTCGACTGCGTCTCCTTGAGGTTCCGCAGCACGATCTCGAGGGCCTGCTGCGGGTCGAGCCCGGCGAGGGCCCGGCGCAGACGCCACGTGATCGTGACCTCGTCGGCGGAGAGCAGCTGCTCCTCACGACGGGTGCCCGAGGCGTTCACGTCGACGGCGGGGAAGATCCGCTTGTCGGCGAGGTGCCGGTTCAGGCGGAGCTCCATGTTGCCGGTGCCCTTGAACTCCTCGAAGATGACCTCGTCCATCTTGGAGCCGGTCTCGACGAGCGCGGTCGCGAGGATGGTCAGCGAGCCGCCGTCCTCGATGTTGCGCGCGGCGCCGAAGAAGCGCTTCGGCGGGTAGAGCGCCGCCGAGTCGACGCCACCGGAGAGCACGCGGCCCGACGGCGGGGTCGACAGGTTGTACGCACGGCCCAGGCGGGTGATGGAGTCGAGCAGCAGGACGACGTCGTGGCCGAGCTCCACCAGGCGCTTCGCACGCTCGATGGCGAGCTCGGCGACCGTGGTGTGGTCCTCGGCGGGACGGTCGAAGGTCGAGGCGATGACCTCGCCCTTCACCGTGCGCTGCATGTCGGTGACCTCTTCGGGCCGCTCGTCGACGAGGACGACCATGAGGTGCGCCTCGGGGTTGTTCTTGGCGACGGCGTTCGCGATGGCCTGCAGCACGACGGTCTTGCCGGCCTTCGGCGGGGACACGATGAGCCCGCGCTGGCCCTTGCCGATCGGCGACACGAGGTCGATGATGCGGGTCGACAGCTTGCCGGGCTCGGTCTCGAGGCGCAGGCGCTCGTTCGGGTACAGCGGGGTGAGGTCGGAGAAGTCGACCCGGGCCGCCGCCTCGTCGGTGGTCTGACCGTTGATCGAGTCGACGGTGACGAGCGCGTTGTACTTCTGGCGGCTCTGCTGCTCGCCGTCGCGCGGCTGCTTGATCGAGCCGACGACCGCGTCGCCCTTGCGCAGGTGGTACTTCTTCACCTGGCCGAGGGAGACGTAGACGTCGCTCGGGCCGGGCAGGTAGCCGGTGGTGCGCACGAAGGCGTAGTTGTCGAGGACGTCGAGGATGCCCGCGATCGGGATCAGGACGTCGTCCTCGGTGACCTCGGGCTCGAAGTCGTCGTTCTGACCGCCGCGGCCGCGCTTGCGGTCACGCTGGCGACGGCTGCGGCCGCCCTCGGCCTCGTCGGCGTTCTGCTGCGCCTGCTTCTGCTGCGCGTTCTGCTTCTGCTGGGCGTTGCCCTGCTTCTGCTGCTCGGCGCGGTCGTCCTGCTTGGCGTCGCCCTGCTTCGCGTCACCCTGCTTCTGCTGGGCGTTGCCCTGCTTCTGCTGCTCGGCGCGGTCGTCCTGCTTCTGCTGGCCGCCGTTCTGCTGGCCACCGTTCTGCTGACCGGCGCCCTGGTCGCTGTTCTGCTGCTCGCCGTTCTCGGCGTTCTGCCCACGGCCGCGACCGCGTCCGCGGCTGCGACGACCGCGGCGCTGGCCGCCCTCGCCCTGCTCGCCGTTCTGGTCCTGCTGCTCGCCGTTCTGGTCGTGCTGGTCGCCGGTCTCGGCGCCGGACTGCTCCGCCTGGTCTGCCGACGTCGGCGACTGCTGGCCCTGCTGCTCCGGCTGGGCTGCGGCCTGTGCCTGCTGGTCGGCACCGCGCTGACCGCGCCCGCGGCGCTGGCCACCGGCCTGCGCTGCTTCCTGTGCGTCCTTCTCGGCGCGCACCTGGTCGAGGCCCGCGAGCAGGTCCTCGGTACCGGTGTGCGCGTGGTTCGTGTGCTCGGCGGCCGAGGTCGGCGCGGCGTTCACGGTGCCGCCCGACGAGGCACGGCGCGAGCGACGGGCACGCGACGGCGCGGCCGAGGCGTCGGCGGCGGGAGCGTCGGTGGCGTCGGCGACGGGCGCGTCGGTGGCCGGGGTGGACGCGGCGGGGGTCGCGTCGGCGGTCGGCTCGGGCAGCGTCGGCTGCGTGGTCGCCGGGGCGGCCGGGGTCTCGTCGGCGACGGGGCGCTTGTCCTCGATCGAGGCGATGAGGTCGCCCTTGCGGAGCTTCGAGAGCCCGGTGATGCCGAGCGAGGAGGCGATGCGCTGGAGCTCCGGCAGCCGGAGGGCGCGCAGGTCGGCGGGGATCTCCACCTGGGCGGAGTTGTTGTCGGTCACGGTCGGTGTTTCCTTTCGAACCGCAGAACGCGGAGAGTTTCCACCGTCCCGGACGCACGGGTGTGCGTCGACCGCCGTTCAGACGACGGACCGGGATTCGGTGATCAGAAAGAGATGTGCCCCCGCGCACCGGACCCTGCGACGTCGCAGGAGCTGTCCAGGGGGACGGGCGATCCGTGCGGTTACGCGGGTTCGGCTTCGAGCGCCGAGTGCGCCCCCACTGTAGCACCACCCAGATCGACGGCCAGCATGAGCGCCCGCCAGTCGCTCTGCGCGTGTCGGTCGACCAGGTCGGCGGCCGTCAGGCGCTGCGCCGGGTCGCTGCCGAGCACGAGCAGGCTCGGGCCGGCACCGGAGACCACGGCGGCGAGACCGTGCTGCCGCAGCACCCCGATGAGCACGTCGGTCTCCGGCATCGCGCTCGCCCGGTACGACTGGTGCAGTCGGTCCTCGGTGGCGGCGAGCAGCAGCTCCGGGCTCTGGATGAGCGCCGCGACGAGCAGGGCCGAGCGCGAGACGTTGAACGCGGCGTCGGCGTGCGGGACGTGCTCCGGCTGCAGGGACCGTGCGAGCTTCGTCGACAGGGTCGACGTCGGTACGAACACCACCGGCGCGACACCGCGGTGCACGAGGAGCCGCTTGTACGCCGGCCCGTCGGCGGTCATCCACGCGATCGTGAGACCGCCGAAGAGCGCGGGCGCGACGTTGTCGGGGTGCCCCTCCATCTCGGTGGCGAGGGTGAGCAGCGTCGACGCGTCGAGGTCGACGATGCCCTCGAGGAGTCCGCGGGCCGCCATCAGCCCGGCGACGATCGCCGCGGCCGACGACCCGAGGCCGCGGCCGTGCGGGATCGCGTTCGTCGCGTGCAGCTCGAGGCCGGGCTGCGGCACGCCCGCGTGCTCGAGGCCGCGGCGCACGGCGCTGACGACGAGGTTCGTGTCGTCCGTCGGGACCTCGCCGGCGCCGACCCCCTCGACCGTGACGGTCGATCCGGGCTCGCGGCGCACGCGGACCGTGACCTCGTCGTACAGCGACAACGCGAGCCCGAGCGAGTCGAACCCCGGGCCGAGGTTCGCCGACGTCGCCGGCACGCGCACGCGGACCGCGCGCCCGGCGGGCACGGGACCGGCGGCGGGACCGGCACTGACCACCCGTCCGGCCGGTGCAGCGCTGTGGGCGGCGACGCCCTCCCCCGGTCCGGACGAGCGGTCGGCGCTCACTGCTCGCTGACCAGTCCGAGCACGTCGGCGATCGACTTCGTGTCGACCGGCACGCTCGTCGGGGTGACCTCGCCGCCGTCCTGCGTGCGGAGTGCCCACTGCGGGTCCTTCAGGCCGTGGCCGGTCACCGTGATGACGACCGTGGCACCCTTCGGCACGGCGCCCGCGTCGGCGCGCTCGAGCAGCCCGGCGACACCGATGGCCGATGCCGGCTCGACGAAGACGCCGACCTCGGCGGACAGGATGTGGTGCGCCGCGAGGATCGCCTCGTCGGAGATCGCACCGAAGTAGCCGTCGGTCTCGTCGCGGGCCTCGAGCGCGTACTTCCACGACGCCGGGTTGCCGATGCGGATCGCCGACGCGATGGTGTCCGGGTTCTTGACGACCTCACCGCGGACGATCGGGGCGGAGCCGGCGGCCTGGAAGCCGAACATGCGGGGCAGCTTGGTGCTGCGACCGGCGGCGACGTCCTCGCGGTAGCCGCGCGAGTACGCGGTGTAGTTGCCCGCGTTGCCGACGGGCAGGAAGTGGAAGTCCGGCGCGTCGCCGAGGACGTCGACGACCTCGAACGCGGCGGTCTTCTGCCCCTCGATGCGGTCGTTGTTGACCGAGTTGACCAGGTGCACCGGGTAGTTCGCCGCCAGGTCGCGGGCGATGTCGAGGCAGTCGTCGAAGTTGCCCTGCACCTGCAGCAGCTGGGCGTCGTGCGCGACGGCCTGGCTGAGCTTGCCCATCGCGATCTTGCCCTCGGGGACGAGCACCGCTGCGGTGATGCCGGCGTGGGTCGCGTACGCGGCGGCCGAGGCGCTCGTGTTGCCCGTCGAGGCACAGATGACGGCCTTCGCGCCGTGCTCGACGGCCTTCGAGATCGCCATCGTCATGCCGCGGTCCTTGAAGGATCCGGTCGGGTTCATGCCCTCGAACTTGACGTAGACCTGGGCGCCGGTGCGCTCGGACAGTCGACGGGCCGGGATGAGGGGCGTGCCGCCCTCGCCGAGGGTGACGATCGGCGTCGCCGCCGTCACGTCGAGTCGGTCGGCGTACTCGCGCAGGACACCCTGCCACTGGTGGGCCATCAGGCTTCTCTCTCTGTCCGGTGGGTCGGTCTGGTGGTGGTGCGGGTCGGTCGGGAGGCCCGTGGTGCGTCAGGCGCCGACGAAGCGCAGGACACTGGTCACGTCCAGGACGACGTCCTCGCCGCGGAGGGCCGCGACGGTGTCCGCCAGGTCCGACTCCCGGGCCAGGTGGGTCCCGATGACGAGCGCGGCGGTCTGCTCCGCGGCGCCCTCGGTGGTCTGCTCGACGGTCTCGACGCTCACGCCGTGCTTCGCGAGCACCCCGGCGACGGTCGACAGCACGCCGGGGGCGTCGGCGACCTGCAGGGCGATCTGGTAGCGGGTGCGCACCGTGCCGATCGGGAAGACCGGCAGCGCCGACTGCGTCGACTCGGCGACGCCGGGGCCGCCGATGACGTGCCGACGGGCGGCGGACACGAGGTCGCCGAGCACGGCCGAGGCCGTCTCGACGCCGCCGGCACCGGCGCCGTAGAACATGAGGTCGCCGGCGGCCTCGGCCTCGACGAAGACGGCGTTCTTCGCGCCGTGCACGCTCGCGAGCGGGTGCGACTCGGGGACGAGCGCGGGGTAGACGCGGGCGCTGACGCCCTCGCGGCCGTCCGCGTCGGTCAGGCGCTCCGCGGTCGCGAGGATCTTCACGACGTAGCCGGCCTTGCGGGCGGCGCGGACCTGGTCGATCGTCACGTGGGTGATGCCCTCGCGGTGCACGGCGGCGAGCGGCACCGAGGTGTGGAACGCCAGCGACGCCAGGATCGCGGCCTTCTGCGCGGCGTCGTAGCCCTCGACGTCGGCCGTCGGGTCGGCCTCGGCGTACCCGAGCTCGGTCGCGGTCGCCAGGGCGTCCTCGAACGTGGCGCCCTCGCGGTCCATCAGGTCGAGGATGAAGTTCGTGGTGCCGTTGACGATGCCCATGATCCGCTCGATGCGGTCGCCCGCGAGCGAGTCGTGCAGCGGACGGATGATCGGGATCGCCCCGGCGACGGCCGCCTCGTAGTACAGCTGCGCGCCGACCTGCTCGGCCGCGGCGAACAGCTCCGGACCGTGGGTCGCGAGGAGCGCCTTGTTGCCGGTGACGACGTCGGCCCCGGACTGCAGCGCCTGCAGGACCAGCGTGCGCGCCGGCTCGATGCCGCCGATGAGCTCCACGACGATGTCGGCGCCGAGGATGAGCGACTCGGCGTCGGTGGTGAAGAGGTCCTTCGGCAGGTCGACGTCGCGCGCGGCGTCGACGTCCCGCACGGCGATCCCGACGAGCTCGAGCCCGGCACCCGCGCGTGAGGCGAGCTCGTCGCCGTGCTCGAGGAGGAGCCGCGCGACCTGGGATCCGACCGAGCCGGCTCCGAGCAGCGCGACGCGGACGTTGCGGTATTCGATCATCTGGTGGTTCCTGTCATCGGGCCGCGGGCCGTCGGGTCGGGGGTCAGTGGCCGCTGCCGTCGAGGGGCACGGGCACGACCCCGGTGTCACGGGCGAGGAGGTCGTCGATCGACTCGCCCCGCACGAGGATACGGGCTGCGCCGTCGGCGACCGCGACGACCGGCGGGCGTCCGACGTGGTTGTAGTTGCTCGAGAGCGCCCAGCAGTACGCACCGGTGGCGGCGACGGCGAGCAGGTCGCCGCGCTGCACGTCGCCGGGCAGGTACTCGTCCTGCACCACGACGTCACCGCTCTCGCAGTGCTTGCCGACGACGCGGGTGAGCACCGCCGGCGCCTCGGACGCCCGGGCGAGCCGGGCCGTGTAGTCGGCGCCGTACAGGGCGGGGCGGGCGTTGTCGCTCATCCCGCCGTCGACCGAGACGTAGGTGCGGGTCGCGGCGTGGGCGGTCGGCGCGTCGGCGGCGAGGGCGTGGCCCTCGGTCGCGAGCACCTGCTCGGTCCCGTCGGACACGGGCGGCTCGAGCTCCAGCGTCACGGGCTTGATCGTGCCGACGGAGTACAGCGTGATGCCGGCGGGGCCGACGATGTACCGGCCGGGTTCGACCGCGATCTCCGGCACCGGGACGGCGCGCTCGGCGCACGCCTCGGCGACGATCGTGGCGAGTGCCTCGGCGACGTCCTCCGGCGCGAAGGCCGCGTCGGCCTCGGTGTAGTCGATGCCCCAGCCGCCGCCGAGGTTGAGCTCCGGCACCGGGCCGGACGCGACCAGCGTGGCGTGCACGTCCACGAGGCGCCGTGCGGCCTCGCGGAAGCCCGACTCGTCGAAGATCTGCGACCCGATGTGCGAGTGCAGGCCGACGAACGCGAGCGAGGGCTCGGCGCGGACGGCCTCGGCAGCGGCGACGGCCTCGGACAGCGGGATGCCGAACTTCTGGTCCTCGCGCGCCGTGGCGAGGTACTCGTGGGTCGAGGCGTGCACCCCGCTGTTGATCCGGATGCGGACGCGCTGCACGACCCCGGCGTCGGCGGCGGCGCGGGCGACGCGCTGCACCTCCTCGTGGCTGTCGAGCACGATGGTGCCGACGCCGACCTCGACAGCTCGGGCGATCTCGGCGTCCGACTTGTCGTTGCCGTGGAACCCGAGCCGGGCCGCGTCGATGCCGCCGGCCAGGGCGACCGCGAGCTCGCCACCGGTGCAGACGTCGACCCGGAGGTCGGCCTCGGCCATCCACGCCACGACCTGCGTCGTCAGGAAGGCCTTGCCGGCGTAGTAGACGTGTGCCCGGGTGCCGATCCGGCCGAAGGCCTCGGCGAAGGCGTCGCGGACCCGCACGGCGCGGGACTGCACGTCGCGCTCGTCGACCACGTAGAGCGGCGTACCGAACTGCGCGACGAGGTCCGTCGCGGTGACACCGCCCACGACCAGCGTGCCGTCGTCCGTCCGCGTGGCGGACGCGGGCCAGATGCGGTCCACCAGTTCGGAGGCGTCCGTCGGGAACCGCAGTCGCTGCGGGGCAAGGGGGTTCTCGCTCACGGGACCCGATCCTAGCGAGCCGAGCCGCGCCTCCTCGTCGTGTGACGGAACCGCGTCGTCAGCCGCAGCTGCCGACGGTGCGGAGCCCCTGCTCGGTGAGGGGCAGGGCGTCGGCGGTGATGCGCACCGTGGCCTGCCGCTGCGAGACGTCGAAGGAGCGGACGCGGAGCGCCTCCGGCAGGAACGTCGCCGTGCACACCTGCACGGGCACGTTCGTGACGCCGGGGATCTTCTCGAGTTGCAGGCCGAGGGCCGAGTTCGTGATGCGCACCGTCTTCGGCGTGATCGTGACGCCCTTGCCGTCGTCCTGCGCGACGACCTGGCCGCGGGCGGCGTAGGTGATGTCGTAGCCGAGCACGGCCGTCGAGCCGGAGAGCTCGACGCCGCCGTCCACCAGGGTCATCCGGTCGAACAGCGGGCTGTACTTCGCCAGGTCCTTGATGCTCGACGCCGCGAGCGTGACGTGTCCGTCGACGTCGTGCACGTCGCCCTTCCCGTCGACCGGGACGTCCTCGGCGGTGACCTCGGCGGCGAGCGGGACGCCGTCGACGGTGAGCTTCGACGACGAGATCTCCACCCGGTCGAGCGTGCCGCGGAGGAGCTGCGGGATGACGACGCCGTCGGCGTGGGCGTCCACCTGGCCGGTCGTGCCGTCGGGCAGCGCCTGCTCGACCTGCTCGGCGATGATGCGGTCGACGACCCCGCGGAGCACGAACTCGGCGACGACGACGAGCCCGGCGAGCACGACGAGCACCACGACGAGGACGACGGGCCAGCGACGGCGTTTCCGGGGGGTCTCGGTGGCGGCGGACATGCGTCCCACCCTGCCAGGCGCTCCCGGCAGCCCGCCGGGAGGCGCGGGGTGGCGGTCGTGCACACCGTGGGACGGACACAGCACCGCGGGAAGCTGCGGTGCTGTGTCCGGAACCTGGTTCCTGCGCGCCGCGCCGGAACCTGGTTCCTGCGCGCCGCGCTACATGCGCGAGGGGGCGCTCACGCCGAGCAGCCCGAGGCCGTTGCGCACGACCTGGCCGGTGGCGTCGTTCACCCAGAGGCGGGTGCGGTGCAGGTCGGTCACCGGCTCGTCGCCGAGGGGCGTCACGCGGCAGGAGTCGTACCAGCGGTGGTAGAGCCCGGCGAGCTGCTCGATGTACCGGGCGATGCGGTGCGGCTCGCGCAGTTCGGCGGCCTGGCGCACCACGCGCGGGTACTCGGCGAGGGCCCCGAGCAGCGCGCCCTCGGACTCGTGCGTCAGCAGCGAGGCGTCGAAGGCGGAGCGGTCGACCCCGGCGGCAGCGGCGTTGCGCGCGACCGACTGCGTGCGGGCGTGGGCGTACTGCACGTAGAAGACAGGGTTGTCGTTCGTGCGCTTGGTGAGCAGGTCGAGGTCGATGTCGATCGAGGTGTCGCTCGCGAACCGTACGAGGGCGTAGCGGCCGGCGTCCACGCCGACAGCGTCGACGAGGTCCTCCATCGACACGATCGTGCCGTTGCGCTTCGACATCCGGAACGGCTGCCCGTCCTTGAGCAGGTTGACCATCTGCCCGATGAGGATCTCGAGGTTCTTGCCGGGCTCGTCACCGAACGCGGCGCACATCGCCATCATGCGGCCGACGTAGCCGTGGTGGTCGGCGCCGAGCATGATGAGGTTGCGCTCGAACCCGCGCTCGCGCTTGTCGAGGTAGTACGCCAGGTCGCCGGCGATGTACGCGGGCTCCCCGTCGGACTTGATGACGACGCGGTCGCGGTCGTCGCCGAAGTCGGTCGTGCGGAGCCAGAGCGCCCCCTCGGCCTCGTACATCATGCCGAGCGACCGCAGCCGCTCGATCGCGCGGTCGACCGCCTTCGACTCGTGCAGGGCGTTCTCGTGGAAGTAGACGTCGAAGTCCACGCCGAAGTCGTGCAGCGACGACTTGATGTCGGCGAACATGAAGTCGACGCCCTCGCGGCGGAAGAGCTCCTGCGCCTCGTCGCGCGGCATGTCGCTGACGTCGGTGCCAGCGGGCAGCGTCGCGATGACACGGGCGGCGATCTCGGCGATGTAGGCGCCGCCGTAGCCGTCCTCCGGGGTCGGCTCGCCGAGCGCGCTCGCGACGAGCGACCGGGCGAAGCGGTCGATCTGCGCGCCGTGGTCGTTGAAGTAGTACTCCCGGGTGACCAGGCCGCCCTGCGCCTGGAACACGCGGGCCAGCGAGTCGCCGACGGCCGCCCAACGCACGCCGCCCATGTGGATGGGGCCGGTCGGGTTCGCGGACACGAACTCCAGGTCGATGCGGACGCCGTCGTACAGGTCGCCGTGCCCGAAGGACTCGCCGCCGTCGACGATCGTGCGGGCGATCTCCCCCGCAGCCGCCGCGTCGAGCGTGATGTTGATGAAGCCCGGGCCGGCGATGTCCACCGAGGCCACGCCGTCGAGCTCGGTCAGCTCGCCCGCGATCTCGGTCGCGAGGTCGCGGGGGTTCGTACCGAGCCGCTTCGCGAGCTGCATGGCGGCGTTCGACGCCCAGTCGCCGTGCGCCCGGTTCTTCGGCCGCTCGAGCGCCACGTGGGACTCCCCGATCGTCACGGTCTCGGACGCGCCTCGTCGCTCGACGATCCCGGTCAGGATCGACAGGTACGCGGCGGAGAGTTCGGCAGGAGTCACGGCGGACGAGTCTACCGGGACACCCAGGTGCACGCCGGACGATGCACCATCATGTCGGGATGACGACCCGTAGCCGTGCCCGGGCGATCACCCTCGCCGTCGCCGCCTCCGTCGCCGCGCTCGTGCTGACGGGCTGCTCGGGCGGCGGGGACCGCGCTCCGTCGGCCAGCGCGACCCCGGTCGGGACGCCGGTGTCGCAGTCCTGCGCCGCCCTCCTGCCGACCGCCGCCCTGTCCGTCTACGGCGAGACCTTCGCGCTCGACGAGTCGTACCGACCGGCCGCGCGGACCCCGGCCGCGACGATCGCCGCCCAGCGCGGTCGCGTCTGCCAGTTCCGCAGTACGGGCGACGACGCCACGACGATCACGCTGGCCGTCGCCGACCTGCCTGAAAAGTCGCTCACGAACCTGAAGGACGCCCTGTTCGAGCGCGGCGGTTCCGTGCCGACCTACCGGGTCGAGGGCTACTTCTCGTTCGCCGACGGGGTCGGTCGGGCCGACGCGTTCGCCGACCCGTACTGGATCACCGCGCAGTCGACGCTCTTCACCGAGCCGGGAGGCGCCCAGCCCGTCATCGACGCCGCCCGCTCCGCCCTGCAGGCGTCCGCCTCCGCCACGCCGGCGGGCTGACGGGCGGCGTCCACGCTGCGGACACCGACGGCAGCGGCCGGCGAGCAACGGGCAGGGCGCAGCGGGCTGGGAACTGCGGGCAGGGCGCAGCGGGAGGCGACGGACGGGAGGCGCAGTGCCAGGCCGCCACGGGCCTCCCGTCCGTCACCTGCCCCGTCCTGCGCCGCACGCGACACGCGCTGTCCGGAAGCGCTCCCGGGACCTGCTACGGTTGGTGACACCCCTCGGCCCCCATAGCTCAGGGGATAGAGCACTGCCCTCCGGAGGCAGGGGCGGAGGTTCGAATCCTCCTGGGGGCACACTTCTCTTCCTCTCGCGGCTGCGCATCCCGCCGGCTCGTCGTGCCACCGAGCCACGCATCGTCGTGACACCCCGTGTTTCCCTGCGCGTCACCTCGGGTCACTACGCTCCTGGGCCGGTCGTCCCGCACGCGACCGGGAAACGAGCACGATGACCCCCGACGCCCCCGCCGGCACCGTGCAGCAGGAGCTCGCGCGCGCGGCCCATGCGCCCGCGCCCCGCACCCTGCTCGACGTCCTCGCCGCGACGGCCGCCGCGCACCCCGACGCCACCGCGCTCGAGGACCCCGACGGCACTCTCGACTACGCCGCCCTGCTCCGCACCGTGCACGATCGGGCCGACGACCTGGCCCGGCGGGGCGTCCGGCGGGGTGACCGGGTCGGGGTGCGGATCCCCTCCGGTGGGCGCGACCTGTACCTGTCGATCCTCGCCGTGCTCGCCGCCGGGGCGGCGTACGTGCCGGTCGACGCCGACGACCCCGAGGAACGCGCCACCCTGGTGTTCGGCGAGGCCGGTGTCGTCGGCGTGATCGGTGCGGGCGGCGTCCTGCGGGACCGTGCCGGCGCCGAGCTGCCGGTGACGGACCCTGCGGCGAGCGCCGGACTCCCCCGCGAGACCGACGACGCGTGGATCATCTTCACGTCCGGGTCGACGGGTGTGCCGAAGGGCGTGGCGGTCACCCACCGCAGTGCTGCGGCGTTCGTGGACGCCGAGGCCCGGATGTTCCTGCAGACGGCGCCGATCGGTCCGGGTGACCGGGTGCTGGCGGGGCTGAGCGTGGCGTTCGACGCGTCGTGCGAGGAGATGTGGCTGGCGTGGGGGCACGGCGCGGCGCTGGTGCCGGCGCCGCGGTCGTTGGTGCGGACGGGGGTGGACCTCGGGCCGTGGCTCATCGCGCACACCATCACGGTGGTGTCGACGGTGCCCACGCTGGCGGCGTTGTGGCCGGACGACGCGCTGGAGCAGGTGCGGCTCGTGATCTTCGGTGGCGAGGCGTGCCCGCCGGAGCTGGCGGCGCGCATCGCCTCGCGCGATCGGGAGCTCTGGAACACGTACGGTCCGACCGAGGCCACCGTCGTCGCGTGCGGCGCGCTGGTGGACGGCGGGTCACCGGTGCGGATCGGGCTGCCGCTGGACGGGTGGGACCTGGCCGTCGTCGATGCGTCGGGGGCCCGTGTTGCGCCCGGTGGTGTCGGGGAGCTGGTGATCGGTGGTGTCGGGCTGGGGCGGTACCTGGACCCGGCGAAGGACGCCGAGAAGTACGCACCGTTCCCCGAGCTCGGGTGGGAGCGGGCGTACCGGAGTGGGGACCTGGTGCGGTACGAGCCCGAGGGGCTGGTGTTCCAGGGGCGTGCGGACGACCAGGTGAAGCTCGGTGGCCGGCGGATCGAGCTCGGCGAGGTCGACGCGGCGCTGCAGGCCCTGGACGACGTGGCGGGTGGAGCCGCGGTGGTGCAGCGGACCCCCGCGGGCAACCAGGTGCTGGTCGGCTACGTCGCCCCGGTGGCCGGCGCGACGGTGGACGTGGCCGCAGCGAACGCCCGGTTGCGCGAGGAGCTGCCGGCCGCCCTGGTGCCGCTGGTCGCGGTGGTGGAGTCGCTGCCGACGCGGACGTCGGGCAAGGTCGACCGCGCGGCGCTGCCGTGGCCGTTGCCCGGAGCATCGGACGCGGCGGTGCTGCCGGACACGGTGGCGTGGATCGCCGAGCGGTGGTCGGCGATCCTCGGGGTGCCGGTGGTGAGCGTCGACGACGACTTCTTCGCGCACGGCGGTGGGTCGCTGACGGCGGCGCAGCTCGTGTCGGCCATCCGGGAGCGGTTCCCGACGACCACGGTCGCGGACGTGTACGACCACCCGCGGATCGGGGCGTTGGCGGCGGCGCTCGACGAGTCCGGGCCGGTGTCGGCCTCGTCGCGCGACGTGGCTCCGGTCCCCCCGGCGACGGGCCTGCTGATGACGTTGCTCGGACTGCCGGTGCAGGTGCTCCGAGGGCTGCGGGTGCTGACCTGGACGGCGCTGGTGGCGGCGGTGCTGCACGCGACGACGCTGCCGTTCCTGCCGGTGCTGCCCTGGCCGGTGCTGGTACTGGCGCTCCTGGTGTTCGTGACGCCGATCGGCAAGATGGCGCTGACGGTGGTGCTGGCGCGGCTGCTGCTCGCCGGGGTCCGGCCGGGGTCGTACCCGCGTGGCGGTTCGGTGCACCTGCGGGTGTGGCTGGCCGAGCGCATCGCCGAGGCGGTGGACGGTCCGTCGACGGCGGGCGCCCCGTGGATCAGCTACTACGCCCGGGCGCTCGGTGCGCGGATCGGCCGGGACGTCGACCTGCACACGCTGCCGCCGGTGACGGGGATGCTCACGATCGGCAGGCGGGCGTCGATCGAGCCCGAGGTGGACCTGGCCGGGCACTGGCTCGACGGCGACGTGTTCCACCTGGGGCACGTGCGCGTCGACGAGGACGCCGTGGTGCGCAGCCGGACGACGCTGCTGCCGGGGGCGCACGTGGGTGCGGGTGCCGAGGTCACCGCCGGTTCCGCGGTCGGCGGCCCGGTCCCGGCGGGCGAACGCTGGGCAGGGGCGCCGGCGGAGCGTGTCGGGTCGGCCCGTGACGACCGGGAGGCCCGCCCCGCCGCCCGTCGGCGCTGGCTGCTCGCGTACGGGGCCGGGTCCCTGGCCGTGGCCGGCTTGCCGGTGGTCGGCGTCGCGGTCGGACTGCTCGTCGCGGTCGCTCTGGTCGGGCGGGCGCCGACCCTGGGCGACGCGCTGCTCCGCGCGCTGCTGACGGTCCCCCTGGCGACCGTCGTCGCCGGTGCGGTGTACGCGCTGCTGGTGGTGGTCGCGGTGCGGCTGCTCGGCCTCGGCCTGCACGAGGGGCGGCACCCGGTGCGCTCCCGGATTGGCTGGCAGGTGTGGTCGACCGAGCGGGTGCTCGACGCGGCGCGCACCCTGCTGTTCCCGCTGTACGCCTCGCTCGTGACCCCGGTGTGGCTGCGGCTGCTCGGTGCGCGGGTCGGTCGGGACACCGAGATCTCGACGGTGCTGCTCATCCCGGCGCTGACGCAGATCGCGTCGGGGGCGTTCCTGGCCGACGACACGATGGTGGCGACGTACGAGCTCGGCGGCGGTCGGGTGCGGATCGGGCGCTCGAAGGTCGGCCGTCGGGCGTTCCTCGGCAACAGCGGGATGACGGGCGCCGGGCGCTCGGTGCCGCGCGAGGCCCTGGTGGCGGTGCTGTCCGCGGTACCGAAGAAGGCCAAGCGCGGGTCGTCGTGGCTCGGGACCCCGCCGGTGCGGCTGCGGCGTGCGGCGACGGAGTTCGACGAGGCGCGGACCTTCCGCCCGTCCAGGCGGCTCAAGGTCGCCCGCGGCTGCTGGGAGCTGCTGCGCCTGATCGCCCCGATGGTCTCCGCCGCCGTCGCGCTCGGCGTGGCCGGGGCACTGCTGGCGCTGTGGTCGGCCGTCGGGATCGGGTGGACGGTGCTGCTCGCCGGGCCGGTGCTCATCGCCGCCGGTGCCGTCGCCGCCGTGGTGTCGACGATCGCGAAGTGGGCGTTCGTCGGCCGGATCACCGCCAGGGAGCACCCGCTGTGGTCGTCGTTCGTGTGGCGCAACGAGGTGCAGGACACCTTCGTCGAGACCGTCGCCCGACCGTGGTTCGCCGAGCAGGCAACCGGCACCCCCGCGCTGGCCGTCTGGCTGCGGAGCCTCGGTGCGACGATCGGCCGAGGGACCTGGCTCGAGACCTACTGGTTGCCGGAGGCCGACCTCGTGTCGATCGGTGCCGGCGCCTCGGTGGCGCGGGGCACCGTGGTGCAGACGCACCTGTTCCACGACCGGGTGATGCAGCTCGACGCCGTCCGGCTCGACGCCGGCGCGACACTCGGACCGCACAGCGTCGTCCTGCCGGCGGCGGGCATCGGCACCGGGGCGACGGTCGGGCCGGCCTCGCTCGTCATGCGGGGCGAGCAGGTGCCGGGCGGGTCCCGCTGGTCCGGCAACCCGATCGCGCCCTGGGCAGCGGACCGTCCGGCGTGATGGGGTTGACTGGCACCGTGCCGACCTCCGCGACCACCGACCCGTACACCCCGCACAGCGGCGACCGTCGGTGGAGCGCCGAGCACTACGAGCTCCGGCTCGACTACCGCGTCGCGACGAACCGGCTCGACGCCACGGCGACCATCACGGCGCGGGCGGTCGAGCCGCTCGACCGGGTCGTCCTCGACCTGCACGGGCTGCACGTGGAGCGCGTCGACGTCGACGGGCACCGCGCGAAGAAGGTCGCCACGGCGACGCACAAGACCACGGTCACCCCGCACAGGCCCATCCCGGCGGGTGCCGCGTTCACCGTGCACGTGCGGTACCGGGGCACCCCGCGACCGGTGCGGAGCGCCTGGGGGCACCTCGGGTGGGAGGAGCTGACCGACGGCGTCATCGTCGCCGCACAGCCGACCGGTGCCCCGACGTGGTTCCCCTGCAACGACCGGCCGGACGACAAGGCGACGTACCGCTTCGAGATCGCCACCGAGGACGCCTACGACGTCGTGGCGAACGGCGACCTGCTCGCGAAGGAGCGGGACCGCGCCGGGACCCGCTGGACGTTCGCGACGGTCGAGCCGATGGCGACGTACCTGGCGACCGTGCAGATCGGTCGGTACCGCACGACCCGGCTCCGCGGCGGCGACGTCCCGGTGACCCTGCACCACCCGGCCGACCTGGCGGTCGCGGCGCGGACCGACTTCGGCCAGGTGCCGGAGATGCTCGCGCTGTTCGGCGACCGCTTCGGCCCGTACCCGTTCGCGGCGTACGGGGTCGTGGTCACCGACGACGAGCTCGAGATCCCGCTCGAGGCCCACGGACTCGCCGTGTTCGGCCGGAACCACGTCGACGGCGAGCACGGCACCGACCGGCTCATCGCGCACGAGCTCGCGCACCAGTGGTTCGGGAACTCGGTGACCCTCACCCGGTGGCGGGACATCTGGCTGCACGAGGGGTTCGCCTGCTACGCCGAGTGGCTGTGGTCCGAGGAGCGCGGCGGTGACACCGCGGACGACCTCGCCGAGCAGTACCGGCAGGGGCTCCTCGACCAGCCGGAGGACCTGGTGGTCGGCGACCCGGGCGCGGCGGACATGTTCGACGACCGCGTCTACAAGCGCGGCGCCCTCGCCCTGCACGCCGTCCGCCGCACGCTCGGCGACGACGCCTTCTTCGCCGGACTGCGGCGCGTCACCGAACGGCACCGGCACGGCTCGGTGACGGTGCCGGACGTCCTCGACGCGTTCGCGCACGCGGCCGGCACCACGTCCGACGCCGTGCACGCGGTCACCGCCCCGTGGATCGACAGGACGGCAGTGCCCGGCGCGGTCGGACCGCGCTAGCCCGCCAGTTCCCCGACGTCGGTCGGGGTGCTGCTGACCTCGGCCCACACGGCGTCGAGCGAGACGCCGACGACCCCGGCGACGGACGCGATGGTCGAGAACGCCGGCGTCGCGATGCGGCCGGTCTCGATCTTCCGGAGCGTCTCGGGCGAGATGCCCGCCCGCAGTGCGGTGTCGACGATCGACCGCGGACCACGGGCCGCACGCAGCAGTGCGCCGAGTCGGCGACCGCGGGCGAGTTCGTCGGGGGTGAGGGGCAGTCGGACCATGGCGTCATGGTAATACCGGTATGATCATCCGGATGATCGAGATCCTCACCCCGGCCGAGGTCGACCGGGCCCGCGCCACCGGCGCCCTGGTCGGCACGATCCTGCAGACCCTCCGCGAACGCACCCGGGTCGGCACGAACCTGCTCGACGTCGACCGGTGGGCGAAGGCCATGATCGAGGACGCCGGGGCCGACTCCTGCTACGTCGACTACGCCCCCTCGTTCGGACGCGGCCCCTTCGGGCACCACATCTGCACCGCCGTCAACGACGCCGTCCTGCACGGGCTCCCCCACGACCGCGCCCTGGCCGACGGGGACCTGCTCACACTGGACCTCGCGGTCTCCCTCGACGGCATCGCGGCCGACGCCGCCGTCAGCTTCGTCGTCGGCACCCCGCGCGACGAGGACCTCGCACTCATCGACGCGACCGAGCGTGCCCTGGCGGCGGGCATCGCCGCGGCCGGACCCGGCGCGCGCACCGGCGACCTGTCGCACGCCATCGGCACCGTCCTCGAGTCCGCCGGCTTCCCGGTGAACGTCGAGTTCGGCGGCCACGGCATCGGCTCGACCATGCACCAGGACCCGCACGTGTCGAACACCGGTCGCCCCGGCCGCGGCTACACCCTGCGGCCGGGTCTGCTGCTCGCCCTCGAACCCTGGGTGATGGCGGACACCGACCGGCTCGTCACCGACGCCGACGGCTGGACCCTGCGGAGCGCCACCGGCGCCCGGACGGCCCACACGGAGCACACCATCGCGATCACCCAGGACGGCGCCGAGGTGCTCACGCTGCCACGGTGACGCGGACCCCGCCCGCCGCCACCGCGAGCACCGTGTCGGCGGCGGGGAACAACACCGTCACCGGGTGCTCGGTCCCCTCGAGGACGGCGGTGGCGCGGCGGAGGTCGACCTCGACGTTCCGCGGGTCGACGCGCAGCCCCCGACCGTCGCGCTTCAGCACGGCCTCCTTGACGGCCCACAGCGCGGCGAGCTGCGTCGTGTCGCCACGTGCAGCGGCCAGCTCGCGCACCGTGAAGGCGTCGAGCGGCGCGGCGGCCACCCGCGACGCGCGCTCGACGTCGACACCGAGCGGTCCGGGGCCGACGGCGATCGCGACCACACCGGTCGTGCGCGACAGGCTCACCCCGACGTCGGTGCCGTGCACCGTCGCCACGGGCCGTCCGTGGTCGGTCCCCGCGCAGTGCGGACAGACGCGCCCCGCGCGCACCGCGTCCACGTCGACGGCCGCAGCGGACGCGACGGCGGCGACCAGGGCCTCCCGGTCGGCGTCGCGGTCCCGACCCGGCGCTCGGAGCGTCACCGTGACGTCACGGAGGCGCGGCTCAGCCATGCGGGCAGCCTCCGACCGCCGAGCGGCCATCCGTGCGCTCAGGCGTGCGTCAGCGCGATGAGCGCGACGTTCATGGTGCTGTAGAGCCCTTCGGACCGCGTCGCCTGGCGGACGCGTCCGCGCAGGACCTCGTAGCGGCCGTCGTGCTCGCGCACGAAGCCGATGACGCCGGTGGCCGGCGTCGACACGCGGTGGTAGCCGTCCTCGAGCGGGACGACCTCGGTACTCGTGGTGCGCTCCATTGCTGTTCCCCTTCCCGTTCGTCGTCGAACAGATCCCCCAGCATACCCCGGACCGGGGGACAAGACGCTCACGATCACGCTCGTCCACAGGGTTGCCCGGGAGTCTGTCCGCGCTCGGATCGGCCTGGATAGACTCCGGGCGAAAGCGCTGCGGTGGCGCGGTTCCTGGCGACGTCGACGGCGTCGACCGGTGACGGACGGAGGACGGATGCGAGCGGTCCCACACGGATCGACCACGGGCGGGACGAGCACACGGAGGGGGACAGCGCGCCTCCTCGGACGACTCACCGCGGCGCTGCTCGCGACCCTGGTCGTCCTGGCGCCCGCCGCGACCGCGCACGCCACCGCACCCGTCGAGATCGGCAGCGCCTACGTCCTCGACGAGGCCGACGCGCTCACCCCCGCACAGCAGACCTCGGTCGAGCGCGCGGTCTCCGACCTGTACGCCGACACCAGCACGCAGCTCTTCGTCGTCTTCGTCCCGACCTTCACGAACCCCTCCGACCACACGGCGTGGGGCACGGCCGTGCTCGAGCGGAACCAGATCGAGTCCGACAGCATCCTGCTCGCCGTCGCCGTGCAGGACCGCGACTACGACGTCCAGCAGACGAACGAGACCGCGATCAGCAGCTCCGACGTGCAGACCGCCGTGCAGGACGACCTGCTCCCCGCGCTGAAGCAGGACGACTGGGCCGGCGCCGCGACCGCCTTCGCGAGCGGCCTGACCGACTCCCAGGCGCCCGCGGACCTGACCTGGCTGTGGATCCTGCTGCTCGTCGTCGTGGTCGGGCTCGTCGTCGTCGTGCTCGTCGTGCGGACGCGCAACAAGCGGCGCACCGCAGCCGCCACCCGCGCGCAGCAGGCGTCGCTGGCCGACCTCGAGCGGACCGCGGGCGGCGCGCTCGTCACGATCGACGACGAGCTCCGCACCGCCGAACAAGAGGTCGGGTTCGCGACCGCGCAGTTCGGCGCGGACGCCGCGAAGCCCTTCGCCGACGCCGTCGCAGCCGCGCAGCGGTCCGTCCGCACCGCCTTCACGTACCAGCAGCAACTCGACGACGAGGTCCCGGACAGCCCGCAGCAGCGTGCCGAGTGGGCGAACCAGATCATCGTGATCTGCGAACAGGCGCACGCCGCGATCGACGAGCAGACCGAGGCGTTCGACCGGCTCCGCGCCCTCGAGGACGGCGTCGAGGACGCCGCCGCCGCGCTGACCCGCGCGGTCGCCGCCGCGCCGGCATCGGTCGACACCGCAGCGGCCGCCCTCGACCGGCTCCGCTCGGACTACACCGGGCGCACGCTCGCGACCGTGGCGGACAACGTCGACCAGGCCCGGCAGGTCCTCGCCTACGCGTCCGAGCGGTCCGCCGCGGCGGACCAGGCACTCCGTTCCGGCGCCAAGGGCGAGGCCGTGGTCGCCGTGCGCGACGCCCAGCACGCCCTGGCCCAGGTGGAGCAGCTGACGAACGGCGCCGTCGGCGCCGAGCGCACCTTCGCCGAGGCGACCGCACGCGCCGGCGCGATGCGCGCCGACATCGAGGGCGACATCGCGGCAGCGCGCACCCTGTCCCCCGCCGGCCCGGACCTCGCCGCAGCCGTGACGACCGCCGAGACCGTGCTGCGGCAGGACCTCGACCCACGCGACCCGCTCACCGCGGTCGACGCCCTGACCCGCGCGAACACCGAGATCGACCGTGCGATCGCCGCGGCCCGCGGCGCACAGGAGCAGCAGCAGCGCGCGGCGCGGGCGCTCGACGACGCCCTGCGGGACGCGCGGAACCGCATCAGCCAGGCGCGGGAGTTCGTCTCCCTGCACCGCGGCGGTGTCGGACCGGTCGCCAGGACCCGGCTCTCCGAGGCCGAGCGGGCGCTCGACGACGCCGTCCAGCTCGCCACCACCGACCCGGGGCAGGCCCTGCAGGCCGCCCGGGCGGCCGAGCAGTACGCCGCCGCGGCGATGGACGCCGCGAACGACGACCTGGGCGGCTGGGGCGGCGGCGGCGGTGGCGGCGGCTTCGGCGGTCGCGGCGGCGGCCCGCAGCTCGGCGGCCTCGTCACCGGCATCGTGCTCGGCGGACTCCTCGGCGGCCGCGGCGGCAGCTACGGCGGCGGCTCCTTCGGGGGCGGCGGCTTCGGCGGCGGCGGAGGCTTCAGCGGCGGCGGAGGCTTCGGCGGGGGCGGCGGGGGCGGCGGGGGCGGCGGCTTCTCCGGCGGCGGACGCTTCTGACGCGACCCAGTCCGACCACGACGACCTCCCCACCACAGACCACGACCTGCCCCATCACCAGTCACACCTCTCTCGAAAGGACCACGACATGGCCAAGCAGACGATCTTCGGACGCATCTCCACCCTCGTGCGGGCGAACATCAACCAGCTCATCGACGACGCCGAGGACCCGCAGAAGATGCTGGACCAGCTCGTGCGCGACTACACGAACAACATCGCCGACGCGAAGACCGCCATCGCGCAGACCATCGGCAACGTGCGCCTGCTCGAGCAGGACCACGAGGAGGACAAGCGCGCCGCGGTCGAGTGGGGGCAGAAGGCCGCCAACGCGTCCAGCGCCGCCGACCGCTACCGCGCCGAGGGCAAGACCGCCGAGGCGGACAAGTTCGACAACCTCGCCAAGATCGCGATCGGCAAGCAGATCGCCGCCGAGCAGGAGGTCTCCGACGCCGAGCCGAACCTCGCCTCGCAGAACGAGGCCGTCGAGAAGCTCAAGACCGGCCTCGCCGGGATGGAGCAGAAGCTCGAGCAGCTCCGTGCCAAGCGCGACAACCTCGTCGCCCGTGCCAAGACCGCCGAGGCGCAGTCGAAGGTCAACGACGCACTCGGCAACATCGACGTGCTCGACCCGACGAGCGACCTCGGCCGCTTCGAGGAGAAGGTCCGCCGCGAGGAGGCCAAGGTCCTCGGCCAGCAGGAGCTGCAGTCGTCGAGCCTCGACGCCCAGTTCGAGAGCCTCGAGGACGTCGGCAAGGACGCCGAGGTCGAGGCGCGCCTCGCCGCGCTGAAGTCGGGCGGCTCGCCGACCATCTGACGATCGCCCTGACGGCGCCGGACCCCACCTGACAGACTGAGACGATGCACTTCCTCGTGGTCGGTCAGTGGCAGGGTTCGGCGTCGTCCCGCGCGATGCGGCTGGGCGACGGGGCATCGGCGATCGCCGCCGACCTGCCCCGGGCGTCGACGACGGTGGTCGAGGTCCCGGCGGGTGCCGGCGACCGGCTCGAGACCGCCGTCGCCCGCTACACCGCCGTCCTCGGCGTCGCCGAGCGCGTCGCCGAGGAGACGAGCGTCGCCTCCGAGCCCGTCCTCGTGGTCGGGGGCGACGGCGCGAGCGTGCTCGGCGCCACCGTCGCGCTCGACGTCGACACCGCGTTCGTCCGCGTCGCCGGGTCGAGCGGCTACCGCCCGCTGAACCGCGCCCAGCCGGTCGCCGCCGAGACCGCGGTCCTGCGGCTCCTCGTCGACCGACCGGACGACCTGTTCCCCCGCCTGCCCCGCCCGTCGGCCGGCTCCGTCGTGCTCGCCGGCGTCCGCGGCCTCGAGGACGCCGAGCGCTCCGCCCTCGACCGGGCCGGCATCGCCCACCTCGACGTCGACGCGGCGACGCCCGACGCCCTCGGCGCGGCGGTCGACGCCACCGGCGCGTCGTCGGTGTTCGTGCACGTGGACCTCGACGTCCTGGACCCGTCCGAGGTCGACGGGCTGCTCGAACCCGTCCCCTTCGGTCTCGACGGTGCGGGCCTCGTCGAACGCATCCAGGCCGCCACCCGCGGACGCCGTCTCGCCGGTGCCGCACTGACCGGCTTCGCGCCGGTCGACCCGGACCGCGCGGTCGACGACCTCGGCGTCATCCTGCGCGTCGTGGGCGCCCTGACGAGCGCGGCGCGGATCGGCTGACCACCCGGGGCCGTCCCATGCCGCCCCGCGTACGCTCGGCGGCATGACGGACTACGACCTCATCGTGATCGGCGCCGGCGCAGTCGGCGAGAACGTGGCGGACTACGCCCACAAGCGCGGCCTGTCGGTCGCCGTCGTCGAGGCGGAACTCGTCGGTGGGGAATGCTCCTACTGGGCGTGCATGCCGTCGAAGGCCCTGCTCCGGAGCGGACACGCCCTCGCCGCCGCGAAGCGCCTCGACGGTGCCGCACAGGCGGTCACCGGCACGCTCGACGCGGCGCACGTGCTCGCCCGCCGCAACTCGTTCACCTCGGACTGGAAGGACGACTCACAGGTCTCCTGGCTCGAGTCGGCCGGCATCGCCCTGATCCGCGGCCACGCCCGCATCACCGGCCCGAAGACCATCGAGGTCGCCGGCGAGACGCACACCGCCCGCGCGGCCGTCGCCGTCGTCACCGGTTCCCTGCACGCGCTGCCGGACGTGCCCGGCCTCGCCGACGCGAAGCCGTGGGGCACACGTGAGGGCACGAGCGCACAGCAGGTCCCGGAGAGCCTGCTCGTCATCGGCGGCGGCGTCGCCGGTTCCGAGCTCGCCACCGCCTGGGCCTCGCTCGGCGCGAAGGTCACGCTCGTGGCACGCGGCGGCCTGCTCGGCGGCATGGAGCCGTTCGCCGGCGAGCTCGTCGGCGACGCCCTGCGTGCGCTCGGCGTCGACGTCCGCACCGGCGTCAGCCCCGTCCGCGTCGACCGCGACGAGCACGGTCTCGTGACGACCACGCTCGACGACGGCACGACGGTCATCACCAGCGAGGTCCTCGCCGCCACCGGCCGCTCGCCGCACACCGCCGAACTCGGGCTCGAGTCGGTCGGACTCACCGCGGGCGACTGGCTCGAGGTCGACGACACCATGCTCGTGCACGGCACCGACTGGCTCTACGCCGTCGGCGACGCCAACCACCGCGCGCTCCTGACGCACCAGGGCAAGTACCAGGCCCGTGCCGCCGGCGAGGCCATCGCCGCCCGCTTCCAGGGCACCACGCTGCAGACCGAGCCGTGGGGCGCGCACGTCGCGACCGCCGACCACGCCGCGGTCCCCCAGGTCACCTTCACCGACCCGGAGGTCGCCAGCGTCGGCCTCACCGAGCGGGCCGCCCGCGAGCAGGGCCTGAACGTCCGCGCCGTCGAGTACGACCTCGGCAGCGTCGCGGGCTCCGCGCTGCAGGCCGACGGCTACACCGGACGCGCCAAGATGGTCGTCGACGAGGACCGCGGGGTCGTCGTCGGGGTCACCTTCGTCGGACAGGACGTCGCCGAGATGCTCCACGCGGCGACCGTCGCCGTCGTCGGCGAGGTCCCGGTCGCCCGGCTCTGGCACGCCGTGCCGGCCTACCCGACCATGAACGAGATCTGGCTCCGCCTGCTCGAGACCTACGGCCGCCCGGTGTGACCGGCCACGGCGTCGTCCGGCGGTCGGTGCTCGACTCCCCCGTGTCGCGCGCCGGCTGGCTCGCCGCGACGGCGCTCGGCCTGGCGATCGGCGTCCCGCTGTCCACCGGCCGGATCCGCGTCGTCGACGGCCTCGTCGTCTGCACGGGGTTGCCGCGCTGGGTCTTCCGGCGCGGCGGCACCTGTGTCGGCTCGGTCTACCTGACCCGCGACAACGACGGCGACCGGGTGCTCCGGCACGAGCGCGTGCACGTCGACCAGTGGCGGCGCTACGGCGTGCTCATGCCGGTGCTCTACGCCGTGGCCGGGCGCGACCCGCTCCGCAACCGGTTCGAGGTCGAGGCGGGCCTGGAGGACGGCGGCTACCGCTGACTCCGGCCCTGCGGCGGCAGCGCTGCAGGGCCCACCGAGGTCGCACGACACGCCACACGCCGACCGCCGAGGTCGCACTTCGTGCCGCTTCCGCCCAGTGCAAACGGCCCGTAGTGCGATCTCACCGTGGCGACGGCGGTCGGCAGCGGCCGTCCCTGCAGGCGAGAGGCCCGACGCCGGGGTCGCACGACACGCCGCGCACGGTGCGCCGAGGTCGCACGTCGTGCCGCTTCCGGAGCGTGCGAGCGGCACGTCGTGCGACCTCGGGGACCAGCCCGACGGCCCGCCCGCCCGACGGCCCGCCCGCCCGCCCGACGGCCCGCCCGCCCGACGCGCACGCGCCCCGCGCGTCAGGCCGCGCGGCGGCGCGGGACGATGAGCGGCGTGCCGGTCTCCGGGTCGGGGACGACGACGCACGGCAGGCCGAAGACGTCCTCGACGAGGTCGGCGGTGAGCACCGAGGCTGGCGCCCCGGAGGCGACGATCGACCCCTGGCGCATGGCGATGACGTGGGTGGCGTAGCGCGCCGCCTGGTTCAGGTCGTGCAGCACCGCGACGACCGTGCGGCCGGCCGCGTGCAGTGCCGAGGCGAGTTCGAGCACGTCGTACTGGTGCGCGATGTCGAGGAACGTCGTCGGCTCGTCGAGCAGGACGATGTCGGTCTCCTGGGCGAGCACCATCGCGATCCACACCCGCTGGCGCTGGCCGCCGGACAGCTCGTCGACGCTCCGGTCCGCCAGCTCCACGGTCTCCGTCTGCTCGAGCGCGGCGAGCACGGCACGGCGGTCGGAGCCGGACGACGGGTGCAGCAGGTCCTGGTGCGGGAAGCGGCCGCGCGACACGAGGTCGCGCACGGTGATGCCGTCCGGGGCGATCGGTGTCTGGGGCAGCATGCCGATCCGGCGGGCGACGGCCTTCGGCCGCAGCGACGTGATCGGGACGCCGTCGAGGTACACCGTGCCGGCGGTCGGCTTGAGGGTGCGGGCGAAGGACCGCAGCAGCGTCGACTTGCCGCAGGCGTTCGGACCGACGATGACGGTCAGCTCACCGTCCGGCACGTCGACGTCGAGGGCGTCGACCACGACCCGGTCGTCGTACGCCAGGGTCAGGCCGCGCGCACCGAGGGCGGTCGAGGGCGCACCGCCCGGAGCGGTCAATGCTCGGCCTTGCCGTGCCGCCAGTAGCCCATGAACGCGACCTGCTTGCGGTCGATGCCGACGCCGCGCACCAGGTGGCGACGGAGTTCCTTGACGCAGCCGGCCTCGCCCGCGATCCACGCGTAGACCGGGCGCTCCTCGGCGGGTGGCGGCACGTCCCACAGGACCTGCTCGTCGACGTCGACGTCGGTCAGCTCGGCGGAGGGCGCGCACGCGGCGGCCGGGGCGACCGACGACGCCCAGGCGTGCACCTGGTCGGTCATCCGCACGCCGTGCGTCGCGCCGTTGCGGGCGATCCAGCGGACCTCGACCCCGGCGGGCGCGGTGACGGGCAGCCGGTCGGCGTCGGTGGGGACCTCGATGAAGACGTGACCGACGGTGGAGACGTCGAGGGCCTCGAGGATGGCGCAGATGGCGGGAGCGGCGGTCTCGTCACCGGCGAGCAGGATCCGGTTCGCGTGGCCTGGTGCGAACTCCGCGGCACCGGTCGGCAGGTCGGCAGGCGACTCGGGCACGCGCGGCCCGACGATGCGGATCTCGTCGCCGACACGGCAGGACGACACCCAGCGCGAGGCGGGGCCGGCGTCGCCGTGCGCGACGAAGTCGATGTCGAGCTCGTGGGCGTCGGGCCGGAACGAGCGCACCGTGTAGGTGCGCAGCGGGTTCCGCGCCTCGTCGGGCAGTGCCCGCCAGGCGGCGTACCAGTCGTCGTCCTCCGGCAGTTCGGAGAAGCCGCCGTCGGGCAGCGGCAGCACGATCTTGATCCGCTGGTCCAGGCCCACCGACGAGAAGTCGGCGAGCGCGTCGCCCGTCAGCGTCACCCGGACGAAGTGCGGGGTGAGCGAGGTGACGGCCGCCACGCGGACGGGGAAGACGCGGTACCGGGTTGCCACGTCTCCGAGTATGGCATGCCTTACCTAACGTCTCCAGAGGTGCCGACGGTGCGAGGATCGTCCCCGTGTCCGATGCCCCCGACGACGAATTCGCCGACCTCGCCACGCTCGCGGCGGCGAGCGGCGTGCCGGAGCCGCTCCGCGCCTCCCGGCAGCTGGTCCGCACCGACGACGGACAGGAGACGTCCGCGATCCGGTGGGACACGACGGACGGGAGGGAGGCCCGGGTCACCTACCTGCACGGGCTCGGCATCGACGCACACAGCTTCGACCAGACGGCGCTCGCCCTGGGCGAGCCGGCGGTCGCCCTCGACCTGCCGGGCCACGGTCGGTCGAGCTGGCGGGACGACGCCGACTACGGGGCCGCCGTCACGGCGCCGGGCGTGCTCGCCGCGCTCGATGCCCTCGGTGTCGGACCGGGCGTCGTCGTCGGGCACTCGCTCGGTGCGATCCTCGCCGCGCGACTCGCGGCGGCGGCACCGGAGCGGGTGACCGGGCTCGTGCTCGTCGACATGTCGCCGGACTTCGCGCAGCGCGCCGTGGACCGGATCGCCCGCGCCCTCGAGACCGAGCCGGCGTTCGAGTCGCTCGAGCAGGTCGTCGACCGCGCGGTCAAGGCGCGGGTCGGCGACGACCGCTCGGTGCTCCTCCGCGAGGCCCGGCACACCACGCGGCTCGGTGCCGACGGGCGGCTCGTGCGCCGTCACCACTTCCCCCACCTGCCGGCCGGACGGACGTCGTCGGTCGGGCGCTTCGCCGACGCGTGGCCGGACCTCGAGGCGCTCCGCGTGCCGCTCCTGCTCGTCCGGGGCGACCGCGGCTACGTGTCCCCGAAGCTGCACGCCGGGTTCGTCGAGCGCCTGCCGGACGCCGAGGTCGTCACGGTCACCGCGCGGCACGCCGTGCAGAACCAGGCACCCCTCGAACTGGCCGCGGCGATCCGGGCATGGGGCGAGCGGCACGGATTGTTGCACCCGATCGAGGAACCGTCGCCGGACGGTACCGACCGCCGGTAACCTCGTGCGAGCGCGAGGTCCGACCACCGTCCCCGCGCCCGGAAGGAACCCACAACCCATGAGTCCGCTCCTCCGCCGCACCAGCCGCACCGGCCGCGCGGCCCTCGCCGCCACCGCGGTCGCCGTCGTGTCCGCCCTCGCGCTGACCGGCTGCTCCGGTTCGTCCGGCCCGACGGGTGGCCCCGACGCCACCGTCCGCGTGGGCCTGGTGCTCGAACCGACGAGCCTCGACATCCGGACGCAGTCCGGAGCCGCGCTCGACCAGGTGCTCATCGACAACGTGTACCAGGGGCTCGTCGGACGGACCGCCGAGGGCGACATCCGCGACGTGCTCGCGTCCTCGCACGAGGTCTCCGACGACGGTCTCACCTACACGTTCACGTTGCGGAAGGGCACGACGTTCCAGGACGGCGAGCCGGTCACCGCCGCCGACGTCGTGTGGTCGCTCGAGCAGGTCAAGGCGAACGACTCCTACATCGACTCGGCCGCGCTCGCGAAGGTGCGGTCGATCTCCTCCCCCGCCGACGACACCGTCGTGCTCCGCCTGCGCCAGCCCGACTCCGACCTGCTCTTCAACCTGACCGGTCGGGCCGGCCTGGTGCTCGAGGAGGCCGCGGAGAACGACCGCTCGGACAGCGCGAACGGCACCGGCCCCTTCGAGGTCGCGAGCTGGAAGCAGGGCGACTCGCTCACCTTCGAGCGCAACGACGACTACTGGGGCACGAAGGCGAAGGTCGCGAAGATCGTCTTCCGCTACATCACCGACCCCTCCACCGCGGTGAACGCGATGGCCGAGGGCGACATCGACGTGCTCAACCCCGTCGACGGCACCCTGAAGAGCCAGCTCGAGGGCAACGCCGACATCGCGCTGCACTCCGGCAAGACCACCGACAAGTACACGCTCGCCTTCAACGACCAGAAGGCGCCGTTCACCGACAAGCGCGTGCGCCAGGCGATCCGGCAGGCCATCGACCCGAAGGCCCTCATCAAGGCCGTCGGCGGCACCGGTGTCGAGCAGGGCGGGCCGATCCCGGAGCTCGACCCGGGCTACGAGGACCTGACCGACGTCGACGCGTACGACCCCGCGAACGCGAAGAAGCTGCTGGCGGCCGCCGGCGCCCGGGACCTCGACCTGACGCTGACGTACGCCAACGTCTACCCGGCCGTGATCGGCGACGTGCTCAAGTCGCAGCTCGCCGAGGTCGGCATCACCCTGACCGTGGACCGCGTCGACTTCGCCACCTGGCTGTCGACCGTGTTCCAGGCGCCGAAGAAGGGCCCACGCGACTTCGACCTGTCGATGGTCGACCACGTCGAGGCCCGCGACTTCGGCAACTGGGCGAACCCGGAGTACTACTTCGGGTACGACAACCCCGAGGTGCAGGCGCTCTACGCCGAGTCGATCGCCGCCACGACCGAGTCCGACAAGGTCGACGCGCTCCGGAAGGCCGCGCGCATCGTGAGCGAGGACGCCGCCGGCGAGTGGCTGTACACGGCGACCGAGATCACCGCCGTGCGCTCCGGCGTGACCGGCTTCCCGGTGGACGGCGGCAACTCGCGACTCGACCTGTCGCGGCTCGCGGTCAAGTGACGGTGATCCGTTCCGTCCCCGGGGCACGGGCGTCGTGACCCGGTTCCTCATCGGGCGGGTGCTGCTGCTCGTCGTCGGCCTGCTCGTGGCGAGCGTCATCGTCTTCGCCGTGCTGCGCGTGCTGCCCGGCGACGTCGCCCAGGTCGTCGCCGGCACCGAGTCCACCCCGGCCCAGGTCGAACGGCTCCGCCAGGAACTCGGGCTGGACCGCCCCGTGGTCGTGCAGTACCTCGACTGGATCGGCGGGGTGTTCCGCGGCGACCTCGGCACCTCGCTCGTCACGAACGGTCGGGTCGGGCCGGAGATCGCACAGAAGCTCGCGGTGACGCTGCCGCTCGCCGGGATGTCGTTGCTGGCGGCCCTCGTCATCGGGGTCCCGCTCGGCGTCCTCGCCGCGGTGCTCCGTCGGCGCCCCGGCGGCGCAGTGATCGCCTTCGCCGCCCAGGCCGTCGCCGCGGTGCCGATCGTGTGGGCCGGCATGCTCCTCGTGGCCCTGTTCGCCGTGACGCTCCACTGGCTGCCCGCGCAGGGCTTCCCGCTCGACGGCTGGTCGGAACCCGGACGGGCGTTCGCCGCGCTCGTGCTGCCCGCGCTGACGATCGGCGCCGTCGAGGGTGCCGTCATCCTCCGCTTCACCCGCTCCGCGACGCTGTCCGTGCTCGACGCCGACCACCTGCGCACCGCGGCCGCGATCGGCCTCACCCGGACCGGGGCGCTGCTCCGGCACGGGCTGCCGTCGGTCGCGCTGACCGTGCTCGCGGTGCTCGGCGTGCAGATCGCCGGGCTGCTGGTCGGCGCCGTCGTGGTCGAGCAGGTCTTCTCGCTCCCCGGTGTCGGACGCATGCTCGTGACCGACGTCGGCCGCCGCGACGTCACGAAGGTGCAGTCCGAGCTCCTCGTCCTGACCGGGCTCGTCCTGCTCGTCGGGTTCGCCGTCGACGTCGTGCACCGGGCCCTCGACCCCCGCCAGCGAGAGGCACACGAGTGATCCGCCGCCTGGTCTCCCGCCCCACCGGACTCTTCGCCGTCGTCGTGCTCGGGCTGCTCGTCGTGCTCGCCGTCGTGTCGCTCGTCTGGACGCCCCAGGACCCGTTCCGCACGGACCCGTTCCACCAGTGGGAACGCCCGAGCGGCGCGCACTGGTTCGGCACCGACGCCGCCGGCCGCGACATCGCGAGCTACCTGCTCGCCGGCACCCGCACGACGGTGCTCGTCGCCGTCGGGTCCGGGGTCATCGCGAGCATCGTCGGGGTCCTGCTCACCGCGGTCGGCTCGCTCACCGCCCGCTGGGTCCGCGAGGGCACGGCGGTCCTGCTCGACATCCTGGTGGCGTTCCCCACTCTGCTCACCGCGATGCTCCTGACGGCGGTGTTCGGCGGCTCGCTCGGGGTGGTGGTCGTCAGCGTCGGGCTGTCCTTCGGCGTGACGATCGCCCGGGTCGCCCGCGGCGAGATCCGCCGCATCGCCCGGAGCGACTACGTCACCGCTGCCCGCGCCTCGGGCGTCGGGGGCGCCGGGGTGCTGTTCCGCCACCTCGTGCCGAACGCGGCGCCGCTGTTCACCGTGCAGCTGTCGCTCGCGATGGCGACCGCCGTCCTCGCCGAGGCCGGCCTGTCCTACCTGGGCTACGGCGCCGGCTCGGACACCGCGTCGTGGGGCAGCCTGCTGTCCGACCTGCAGACCTACATCGGCGTGCACCCGTGGAGCGCCACCTGGCCCGGCGCCGCGATCGCCCTCGTCGTCGCCGCGCTCTCCCTGCTCGGCGACGCGGTGCGCGACGCGACCGACCCGCGCCTGACCACGGGCGACCGCCGGTCCGTGGCGCCCGGTCCGGGTGCGGGGCCGGGCACGGGGCGAGCCGACGACGCCGCGACGACCACTCCCGGGGTGACCGCATGACCGACCACACCGCCCGGGCCGGGCACCCCGCCGCCGCGACCGGCGGCCTCGAGGTGACCGGGCTGTCGGTCCGCATCACGGGACGGACGGTCCTGGACGAGGTGACGTTCACCGTGCCTCCCGGCCGGCGCGTCGGCGTGATCGGCGCGTCCGGGTCCGGCAAGTCGATGACCTCGCTCGCCCTGATGGGCCTGGAACCCGCGGGCGCGACCGTCACCGGCAGCATCCGCCTCGACGGCACCGAACTCGTCGGCCTGTCCGACCGCGAACGTGCCCGGCACCGCGGCGCTGGCATCGGGATGGTGTTCCAGGAGCCCGGCACCGCCCTCGACCCGCTCCGTCGCGTCGGCGCGCAGATCGCCGAACCGCTCCGGCTGCACCGCGGCCTGGACCGCCGGGGAGCCCGCGCGGCCGCGGTCGACCTCGCCGCGTCGGTGGGGCTGCCCGACCCGGCGTCGCTGCTGCGGCAGTACCCGCACCAGCTCTCCGGTGGGCAGCGGCAGCGCGTCTGCATCGCGATGGCGATGGCCGGCGAGCCGTCGTACCTCGTCGCCGACGAGCCGACCACGGCGCTCGACGTCACCACCGAGGCACGCATCCTCGACCTGTTCGAGGGCCTGTCGGCGGGCATGGTCTTCGTCACCCACGACCTCGCCGTGCTCGCCCGCATCGCCGACACCGCGGTGGTGCTCGACGCCGGCCGGGTGGTCGAGCAGGGTCGCGTCGCCGACCTGCTCGCGGCACCGCGGCACCCCGCCACCGTCGCACTCGTCGACGCCGCCCGCGCCACCGCCCGCCGCCCTGGAGGCACCGCGTGACCGACGTCCTGCACGCCACCGGCCTGCACCGCACCTACCGGCTCCCCCGCCGCGGACCCTTCGAGCCCGGCCCGGTCCGCACCGCGGTCGACGGTGTCGACCTGACGGTCGCCCCCGGCGCCCGCCTCGGCATCGTCGGCGAGTCCGGGTCGGGCAAGTCGACCCTGGTCCGCCTGCTCGCCGGACTGGAGGCCCCTTCCACCGGCACCGTCACCGCCTCCGGCCGTCAGGTGGACGCGTCCGGCTCCGCTGCCGCGATGCGCTGGTTCCGCCGCGAGACCGGCATCGTCTTCCAGGACCCGTACGCCTCGCTCGACCCGCGGATGCGCGTCGGTGCGATCGTCGCCGAACCCCTCCGGGCGCTCCGGGTCGACGGCTCGCACGCGTCGCTCGTGCGCGAGGTGCTGGAGCGGGTGGACCTGCCCGCCGACGCCGCAGACCGGTACCCGCACGAGTTCTCCGGCGGCCAACGGCAGCGCATCGCGATCGCCCGGGCCGTCGTGCACTCCCCCCGCATCCTGTTCGGCGACGAGCCGATGAGCGCCCTCGACGTGGTCGTCCGCGCCCGCGTGATCGAGCTGTTCCGCTCCCTCGCCGACGACCTCGGACTGACGCTCGTGCTCGTCTCGCACGACATCGGGGTCGTGCAGCGCCTGTGCGACACCGTCGCGGTCATGTCGGCGGGGCGCATCGTCGAGCAGGGGCCGGTGTCGCTGCTCGACGCACCGCAGCACCCGGTGACCCAGGCGTTGGTCGCGGCGGCGCCGACGTTGCCGTAGGGGCGCGGGCGCCGGACGCGGGGGCGGCGGCTCGGTCGGCCGGGGCGGCGGGCGCCGGGCGCCGGAGCGCCGGGACGTGCGACAACGTCGACGTCGTGCGACATCGACCCTGTCGCGCGGGCCCACACGGCGCGGGCTCGGGCGGGTCGAGGTGGCGCGCACGACAACATCGACGTCGTACGACAGCGACATTGTCGCGCGGGCCCACACGGCGCGGGGCCGGGCGGGTCGGGGCGGCGCGCACGACAACATCGACGTCGTACGACAGCGACATTGTCGCGCGAGCCCACACGGCGCGGGCTCGGGCGGCTCGGGGCTCGGGGCTCGGGGCTCGGGGCTCGGGGCTCGATGCACGCGCATCCTGCGATAGACCACGCGACGATCGACGCGTGCTCCGTCGGGACATGCACACGCAGGCAATGCGAGCGCATGGTGCGACGGGACACCGGTCGAACGTGGGGTGTTCGGTCGGAAGGTGCGCACACATCGAACTCGGCGAGCGGCACCGGTCCTCCGCCGTGCGTCAGCCGGTCGCGCCAGGGTCCCCGGAGCCGCGCGACCTCGGCCCGCTCGGCGGTGGCGGCGGAGCGCCCCGACGGGTCGATGCACGCGCATCCTGCGACAAGTCACGCGACGATCGACAGGTGCTCCGTCGGAACATGCGCACGCAGACGATGCGAGCGCATGGTGCGTCAGAACACCGGTCGAACGACGCGTGTTCGGTCGCAGAGCGCCCCAGCACCAGCGCGCACCGGCACCCACCGGCTCCCACCAGCACCCACCGGCTCCCACCAGCACCCACCGGCGCCCGCACCGCCCCGCACCGCACCGCCCGCACCGGCCCCCGCCTCAGGCCGTCCAGGCCCCCGGGTGCCGGCGCTGCCACCGCAGCCGCCGCTCGAGCTGGGCGCCGATGGCGAGCAGGACGCGCTCGCCGCCCGGTCGGCCGATCAGCTGCACGCCCATCGGCAGGCCGCCGCCGTCGGGGTGGTCCTCGGCGGTGACGCCGACGGGCAGCGTGATCGCGGGGAGCCCCGACACGTTCGCCATCGAGGTCCACGGCGAGTAGGCGCACTGGCGGCGGAAGTCCTCCTCCGGGTCGTCGCCGTACCAGCCGAGGGGCCGCGGGGTGAGCGCGAGCGTCGGTGTGAGCACCGCGTCGTACCGGTCGAACGCGCCGACGAGGGTCGCCGAGAACGTGTCGAGCGCGGTCATCGCGTCGAGCACCTGCGTGCCGGTGAGCCGCTGCCCGCGCTCCACGAGCCACGCCACGAGCGGGGTGAGTGCGGACAGGTCGATGCCGGGGACCGTCGGCAGCCGCGCCGCGGAGCTCTCCCACGCCGTGCGGAAGGCGTCGGCGTAGGGCACCCGGGGCATCCGCACGTCCTCGACGCCGTGCCCCAGTTCGCCGAGCACCCGCACGGCGGTCTCGACGACGGCACGCGCCGCGGGGTCGACGACGACGTCGACGGTGTCGTCCCACGGTGAGCCCTCGAGCAGCCCGACGACGAAGCGCCCCTCGCCGCGGACGGCCGCCGCGGTGAACGGCCCCTCGCCGACGTCCGGGGTGACGAGCGCGTACGGCGACGGCTCGGTCAGCCCGGTCGGTGCCACGAGGGCGTCGAGCAGCATGCCCGCGTCGGCGACGTTCCGGGTGAGCGGCCCCGCCACCGAGAGCCCGCCGACGCCGGACCGCCCGGGCATCGACGGCACGCGTCCGCGGCTCGGCTTGAGGCCGACGAGTCCGGTCGCCGCGGCCGGGATCCGCACGGAACCCCCGCCGTCGGAACCGACCGCCGCCGGCAGCAGCCCGGCGGCGACGGCCACCGCGGCACCGCTCGACGAGCCACCGGGCGCCCGCGCGGTGTCGTACGGGTTCCGGGTCACCCCGAGCCGTGTCTCCGACGACGACGACAGGCCGAACTCCGGCGACGCCGTCTTGCCGAGGCTCACCGTGCCGGCCGCGTCGAGCGCAGCGACGAGCGGGTGGTCGGCCCCGGCGGGGCGCTCCGGCAGGCTCGTGGTGCCGCTGCGCGTGGGGACCCCGGCGCGGTCGTACAGGTCCTTGTCGGCGGACGGGAGGCCCCACAACGGTCGCGACGTCGGCACCAGGTGGCCGAGACGGTCGGCACGCAGCCGTGCCGCGTCCGCCGTGACCGTCACGAAGGCGCCGAGTCCGGGATCGAGGCGTTCCACGCGGGTCAGGTAGTGCTCGGTCACCTCGCGGGCGGTCGCCTCCCCCCGGCGGATCCAGTCCCAGAGTTCCTGCGCGGAGAGGTGGTGGAGTTCGAACACGGTTCCCGAGCCTAGGCGTCCCCGACGCACGCCGACCGGCGGGCGCACGCCGGGCCTCCCGTCAGGTCAGCGGCCCACGTGGGCCGCCAGCACGTCGTGCACCGTCGTCCAGGCGTGCGGACCCCAGCGGTCGTCGTCGACGTGGTGCAGCTCGGCCTCGCCGCTGAACATGCTCACGAAGTACTGCATGCCCTGCCAGGCCGGGAACGGCGCGTCGTCGTCCTTCGACAGGCGCCGACCGACCCGGGCCATCGCGGACAGGGTGCCGGCGGTGCCGGCCCACTGCAGCCGGAAGGTGGTGCCGGTCAGGCGGGACATCGTGGCGGCGATGGTCCGCGAGGTGACGCGGTCCCCCGCGACCTCGACGTACCGGGGTGCGTCCGGGTCGAGGGCGGCGAGCGCCGTCACCCGTGCGACGTCGTCCTTCGTGGTGAAGTCGAGGACCTGGTCCGGCGACGACCAGTACAGGACGCGGCGCCGGTCGAAGAGCACGAGCGGCGCCTGGCCGGTGAGCATGTCGGCGAACGCCCCGTTCAGGATCGACGTCGCACGGATCGGCGCGGCGTCGACGGCCGCGGCGAACTCGCGCCGGAGCTCGAAGTTGCGGTTCGTCCCGGGGGTGATCGACCGGTAGTCGGCGCTGTAGTCGGACGGCACGAAGCGGGGCACGCCCGCCTCGACCGCGGCGTCGAGCAGGGCGCGCTGCGCGTCGACGATCACCGCACGGGTCCCGCTGACCGCGGAGACGACGACGTCGACGCCGGACGCGGCGGCCACGAGCGCGGGGTGATCGGTGTAGGCGGCGGTGACGACGTCGACGTGCTCCTCGTCGCCGAAGTGCTGGCGGGCGCTGTCGCTGCCCGGTCGGGTGAGGACGCGGACACGGGTGTCGTGCTGCAGGAGCTCGCGGACGATGCGGCGGCCGAGGTCTCCGGTGGCGCCTGCGACGAGGACGGTGGTGGTCATGGCGACCACGCTACGGACGGCGGGGTCACCGGGGCACAGGTCCGGCGGCCGTACCCTGTCGGCATGGACACGCCTGCTGCCTCCGGCACGACGAAGCGCCGGGTCGGCCTGCGGCTGGTGCGGCCGCTGCTGACCTGGGGCGCACGGCCCACCGTCACGATCGACGGCGTCGGGCACCCGGCGCAGTGGGGCACGGGGACGTGGGCGGTCGCCGACGACGGGGACACCGTCGTCGGGGTCTTCCTGTTCAACCGGCTGTGGCGGTCCGGGGCCGCCGCGGCGCGGGTCGGCGACGCGGACGAGCTCGAGTACCGGGTCGGGTCGCTGCCCTTCCTGCCCGGACGGTTGGTCGTCCCCCACCGCTGACGGTCGGCGCTCCCGCAGCGTGGGACGATTGCGGGATGACCGCCACGCTCGTCGCCAAGGGCCTGTCCGGCGGGTACGCCGCACGCACGCTGTTCGACTCCCTCGACCTCACGGTGGCCCCCGGTGACGTCATCGGCGTCGTCGGGGTGAACGGCGCCGGCAAGTCCACGCTGCTGCGGCTGCTCGCCGGCGTCGACCAGCCCCTCGCCGGCACGGTGTCCACCGCCCCGGCCGACGCCTTCGTCGGGTGGCTGCCGCAGGAGCACGAACGCGTCGCGGGCGAGACCGTCGCGGGCTACATCGCCCGGCGCACCGGTTCGGCGGAGGCGACCGAGGCGATGGACACGGCCGCGGCGGCGCTCGCCGATCCCGACGCCGGTGACGCGGCCGCCGACCGGTACTCCGCCGCGCTCGACCGTTGGCTCGCCGCCGGTGCCGCCGACCTGGACGACCGGATCCCGGCGGTGCTCGCCGACCTCGGGCTCGCCGTCGGCTCCGACGAGGACGGCGTCGGTCCGGAGTCGCTCATGACCGCGCTGTCCGGCGGCCAGGCCGCACGGGTCGGGCTCGCCGCGCTGCTGCTGTCGCGGTTCGACGTGGTCCTGCTCGACGAGCCGACGAACGACCTCGACCTGGACGGCCTCGACCGGCTCGAGGCGTTCGTGAAGGGCCTGCGCGGCGGGGTGGTGCTCGTCAGCCACGACCGCGAGTTCCTGGCGCGCTCGGTGACGTCGGTGCTCGAGCTCGACCTGGCACAGTCCTCGCACCGGCTGTTCGGCGGCGGGTACGACTCGTTCTTCGAGGAGCGCGAGATCGCCCGGCAGCACAAGCGCGACGCCTACGACGAGTTCGCGTCGACGAAGGCCGACCTCGTCTCGCGTGCCCGGACGCAGCGGGAGTGGTCGAGCCAGGGCGTCCGGAACGCGATGAAGAAGAACCCGGACAACGACAAGATCCGCCGCCGGGCCGCCTCGGAGTCGAGCGAGAAGCAGGCGCAGAAGGTCCGGCAGATGGAGTCGCGCATCGCCCGCCTCGACGAGGTCGAGGAGCCGCGCAAGGAGTGGCAGCTCGAGTTCACCATCGGCAGCGCACCCCGGTCGTCGGCGGTCGTCGCGACGCTGTCCGACGCCACCTTCACCCAGGGCGACTTCACGCTCGGTCCGGTGTCGCTGCAGGTCGACGGCGGCGACCGCATCGGCATCACCGGGCCGAACGGCGCCGGCAAGTCGACGCTGCTCCGCGCGCTGCTCGGCGCGCAGTCCCCCACGACCGGCACCGCCTCGACCGGGTCGAGCGTCGCGATCGGCGAGATCGACCAGGCCCGGGCGGCCTTCACCGGCGACCAGCCCCTGGCCGCGGCGTTCGAGGCGATCGTGCCCGAGTACACCACGGCGGACGTGCGGACCCTGCTCGCGAAGTTCGGGCTGAAGGCGGACCACGTCGGTCGTCCCGCGTCCGCGCTCTCGCCCGGTGAGCGCACCCGCGCGGGCCTCGCGCTGCTCCAGGCACGCGGCGTCAACGTGCTCGTGCTCGACGAGCCGACGAACCACCTCGACCTCGCCGCCATCGAGCAGCTCGAGCAGGCACTCGAGTCGTACGACGGCACGCTCCTGCTCGTCACCCACGACCGCCGTATGCTCGAGACCGTGCGGCTGGACCGCCAGTGGCGGGTGGAGGCCGGGCGGGTCACCGAACGCTGACCACCGAGGGGGACGGATGCGCCGCAGGACCGGGATCGCCGCGACCGTCGTCGGCGCGCTGCTCGTCGCCGCCGGTGCCGTCGTCGTCGTGACGGCACGCTCCGACGCCCCCGCGGACGCCCCGACCCGGGCGGCGGCGACCGCGCGGCCGACGCCGACCCCCACGGCCGAGCCGCCCGCCGCCGTCCCCGCGGCGCCGACGCCGGCCGAGCTCGCCGCCCTGCCGCTGGCCTTCCACGACGCCGTCGTCCCGCGCCTGCTCGACGGGTCGACCGTCACCCCCGAGGACACCTTCCGGATCGCCACCCCGCGGCACGACCTCGTCGCCCTGTACGCGAGCCCGTCGTCGCGGGCCCGTCCGGTGGCGACGCTGTCCCACCGCGTCTCCACGATCGACCTGCCCGCCGCGACGGCCGTCTGGGGACGGTCACCGGGGGTCGACGGCGGCATGCTCCTCGTGTCGACGCCGGCGCGGAACCGCACCCCCGGGGACGGCGGCACCGCCGAGGCCCCGAGCGCAACCTTCGCGTGGGCACGGGCTGCGGACTTCACCGTCCGCCCCACCGACCGCATGATCCGGGTGGACGTCGCGACGAGCGAGGTGTCCGTCGTCACGCGGGACGGCTCCGTCAGGGCCAGCGAGGCCGCTCGGCTCGGGACCCCGGAGGACCCCACCCCGATCGACACCGCCACCTACGTCCAGGCGGCCTACGTCGACACCCGGGTCGCGTACACGCAGGGCAACCCGATCATCCTGACCGGCGCGCACTCGTCGCGCATCCCGTCCTACGGCGGCAACGCAGCACTCACCGCGCTGCACTACTACCCCGACCCGACGGGCAGCTCGCACGGGTGCGTCCGGGTCTCGGCGGAGATGACCCGCACGCTCGCGGCGCTGCCCGTCGGCACCCCGATCCGGTTCAGCTGACGGGCCGCAGACCCAGGCGCTCCAGGACCTCCACGCTCTCCTGCTCCGGGGTGCGGTCGGCGGCGATCGTCAGGTGCGCTTCGTCGGCCTCCGGCGGCTCGAGCGTGTCGAGCTGGGACCGGAGCAGCGACGTCGGCATGAAGTGCCCGGACCGCTGCGACATCCGCTCCTCGATGAGCGCGCCGTCGCCCGCGACGTGGACGAACACCACCCCGGGCGCCCGCAGCACGTCGCGGTAGGCGCGCTTCAGTGCCGAGCAGGTCACCACCCCGTGCGTTCCGGCGTCCAGGTGCCCGCGGATCCACCCGGCGACGACGTCGAGCCAGGGCCAGCGGTCCTCGTCGGTCAGCGGGGTGCCGGCGCGCATCTTGTCGACGTTCGCCTGCGGGTGCATGGCATCGCCCTCGGCGAAGTCCCACCCGAGGCGTTCCGCGACCATCGCGGCGACGGTGGACTTGCCCGAGCCGGACACCCCCATCACCACCAGGACACGGGCATCGAGCGCATCGGTCTCCGCTGTCGGTCCGCTCATCGGATGAACACCCCGGCGAGCAGCACACCGAGCAGGCCGAGCACCGAGATGAGGCACTCGAGCACCGTCCACGTCTTGAAGGTCTGCCCCACCGTCGTGTTGAGGTAGCCCTTGACGAGCCAGAACCCGGCGTCGTTCACGTGCGACAGGAACACCGACCCGGCGCCGATCGCGAGCACGAGCAGCGACGTCATCGGCGAGGACAGGTCTGCGGCGATCGGCGCCATGATGCCCGCGGCGGTCACGGTCGCGACCGTCGCCGACCCCGTGGCGACCCGCACCAGGGCGGAGACGAGCCACGCGACGAGCAGCACCGAGATGCCGGACTCCTTGACGGCGTCGGCGATCACGCCGCCGATGCCCGTGTCGATGAGCACCTGCTTGAACCCGCCGCCGGCGCCGACGATGAGCAGGACGCCGGCCACCGGGGGCAGCGCGCTCTCGAGCGACTTCGACACCGCGGACCGGTCCATCCCGCCGCCGATCGCGAAGAACACCATGGCGTAGACCGCGGCGATCCCGATCGCGATCATCGGCGACCCGAGGAAGTCGAGCAGGCTCACCCACGAGCCGGCGGCGTCGGGCATCGTCGCCTCGCGGACCGCCTGGGCCAGCATGAGCACCACGGGCAGCAGGATGCCGACGAGGGCGACCGCGAACGACGGGCTGCGCGGCTCGCTGATGACGCGCGTGAAGTCGCTCTTGCCGTTGGGCAGGGACGCGGTGTCCTGCGTTGCGGGGCCGCGCCGTGCCTCCCGTCCGGCGTGTGCCGGGTCGTCGCCACCGGTGGCCGACCCGCGCGACCCGAACATGTCGGGGACCGGGATGTCGACCCAGCGCGCCGCGAAGCGGGCGAAGACCGGGCCGGCAAGCACGATGACCGGGATCGCCAGCACGATGCCGAAGGCCAGGGTCGTGCCGAGGTCCGCGCCGACCGTCGAGATCGCGACGAGCGGGCCGGGGTGCGGCGGCACGAAGGCGTGCATCGTCGACAGGCCGACCAGCGCGGGCACGGCGATCTTCATGATCGGCACGCCGCTGCGCTTCGCGACGAGGACGATGATCGGGATGAGGAGCACGAGGCCGACCTCGAAGAACATCGGCAGGCCGATGAGCGCGCCGATGAGTGCCATCGTCCACGGCAGCATCGCCTTCGACGACCTGCGGACCAGGGTGTCGACGACACGGTCGGCTGCGCCGGAGTCGACGAGCATCTTGCCGAACATCGACCCGAGGCCGACCAGGATGCCGACGCTCGTCATCGTCGCACCGAAGCCGTTGCCGAAGCTCGTCACCGCCTTGTCCGGCGCGAGCCCTGCCCCGATGCCGACACCGAGCGCGCCGATGACGAGCGCGATGAACGGGTGCACCTTCAGCCAGGTGATGAGCGCGATGATCACGACGATGCCGAGCAGCGCCGCGATGATCAGCTGCGGGATCGGGCCGGACGGGTCGACCGTCTCCGTGCCGCCGGTCTCGGCCGCGAGCACGGTTCCGAGGTGGACTGGAGCGTGAGGCATCGGTGCCCCTTCCTGGAGCCGCTGCCGCGCGGCTCCGTCGCCTTGGTGTCGAGGGCGGGTGGCGTGGTACACGCCCGCCCGCAATAATCTGATTAATCAGACTACACGGCGATCTGCCGCGCGCCTCCCGCTGTGCGTCGCAGTATGCCGTTTCGATGAGGATCGCGTTCCGCACCGTGCTGGTCGCGTCCGTCCAGCCCATCCCGTCCGGAGGTCCCATGCCCCCCGCCCGCGGTCTCCACGCCCACGTGCTCGACACCATCGGGCAGCGCATCGTCGACGGCGACCTCGCGCCCGGCACCGTTCTGCGGCCCGAGCACGTCGCGGACGAGTTCGGCGTGTCGCGGTCCGTCGTCCGTGAGGCGCTCCGGGTCCTGCAGTCGCTCGGCCTCGTCGAACCACGGCAACGCGTCGGGACGCAGGTGCTCGGGACCACGTCGTGGGAACTGCTCGCGCCGACCGTCATCCGCTGGCGCGGCGCATCGCCGGCGTACTTCGTGCAACAGCGGGAGCTCCTCGAACTCCGACTCGGCGTGGAGCCCGTCGCGGCGTCGCTCACCGCCACCGGCCCCGGCGGCACGGACGTCCTCGACGCGGCGCAGGACATGCTCGCCGCCTGCGCCGCGGAGGACAGCCGCGCCTACCTCGAGGCCGACGTCCGCTTCCACCGGGCACTGCTCACCGGCTCCGGCAACGCCGTGTTCGCCCACTTCGCCGGCACCGTCGAGGCCCTGCTGCGCACCCGCACCTCGGAGTCGCGGGACACCATCACCCGGTGGACGCGCTCGGCGGCGATCCGGCACGAGGCCGTCGGGCGTGCGGTCGTCGCGGGCGACGGGGCCGCTGCGTCGGCCGCGATGACTGCACTCGTGCAGGTCACCCACGACGAGTTCACGGCGGAGGCCCCGCGGGGCTGAGGGAGCCGGGGCTGAGGGAGCCGGGGCTGCGGCCGGCCGGGGTTGAGGGGCCGGGGTGGTCGGGGGTATCGGGACTATCGGGCGCCGTCGCTGTCAGCTGCCGGGGCTGGCGGGCGCCGGTGCGCGCACGGTTCGTCCCATCGCGCGTGGCATGGGAAGCGAGATCGCGCGTCGGAGGGCGGAACGACGGGCTTCCTACGCGCGGAAGACCCTCCTACGCGCGAAACGACCTCCTACGCGCGGGGCTGTTCCGCGCGGAACACCCTCCTACGCGCGGAACGACCTCCTCCGCGCGGAACGACCCCCTCCGCGCGGAACAATCCCGCGCCGCCCGCCCCCTACCGCCGCGCGAAGAGCCGGGGGCCGCGCAGGCGCAGGCGCATCGTCACGGTGCCGAGCCAGCGGTCGTACTTGTAGCCGACCTTGCCCATCCGGCCGACCTCCTCGAAGCCGAGCCGCTCGTGCAACCGGATCGACGCCTCGGCCTGCCGGTCCGCGATGACCGCCACCACCTCGCGCACCCCCGCCGAGCGGCACTCGTCGAGCAGGGCCTCCATGAGCGCCCGGCCGAGGCCCTTGCCGCCGGAGGCCGCCCCGAGGTAGATCGAGTCCTCGACGACGCGGTTCGAGCGGTCGCGGGGGTTCCACGGGTCGACCAGGGCGTAGCCGAGGATCTGACCGGCGGGGTTCTCCGCCACCAGGAACGGCAGCGCCCGGCGGCGGATCTCGTCGTAGCGCTGCTTCCAGCCGGCGAAGGTCAGCACCGACGGGTCGAAGGTCACCGACGAGTTGCGGACGTAGTGCGCGTGGATCTCGCGCACGTGGGGCAGGTCGCCGGGCTCGGCCGCACGGATGCGGTAGGTGAAGGCGGTCTCGGTCGGTGCCGGAGCACGCAGGTGTCGCGGCAGGACACGCCGTCGCTGGTATTCCTCCTCGAGCACGACGTCGAGCCTACTGAGCGGGCAGGGACCAGTCGACGGGCGTCGCGCCCTGTTCCTCGAGCAGCGTGTTCACCTGCGAGAACGGTCGGCTGCCGAAGAACCCCCGCGAGGCGCTGAGCGGGCTCGGGTGGGCCGACGCCACCACCGGGGTGTCGCCGAGCAGCGGGCGGACGGATGCCGCCTGGGCGCCCCAGAGGACGGCGACGAGCGGCTTGCCCCGGCCGACCAGGGCACGCACGGCCTGGTCGGTGACGGCCTCCCAGCCCTTGCCGCGGTGACTGCCGGCCTCGCCCGCCCGGACGGTGAGCACACGGTTGAGCAGCAGGACGCCCTGGTCGGCCCAGGCCCGCAGGTCCCCGTGCGGCGGCGGGGTCACGCCGAGGTCGGACTCGAGCTCGCGGTAGACGTTCGCCAGGCTGCGCGGCAAGGGCCGCACCGCGGGGTCGACGGCGAAGGACAGGCCGATCGGGTGCCCGGGCGTCGGGTACGGGTCCTGGCCGACGACCAGGACCTTGACGGCGTCGAACGGGGCGGTGAAGGCACGGAGGACGTCGCCGCCGGCGGGCAGGGTCTGCCGGCCGGCCGCGTGCTCGTCGCGGAGCCAGTCGCCCATGCGGTGGACGTCGTCCTCGACGGGGCCGAGCGCGGTGGCCCAGCCGGGGTCGACGAGCTCGGCGAGGGGCCGCGGCTCCACGGCGGCTACGCGCCCATGGTCGCGACGGCCACCGACTCGTCGCCGGCGACGACTCGCCAGACGCTGCCGGTGCCGCGGACCTCGAGGGCGCCCTCGCCGACGACCAGGGCGGTGTCCTCGTCGATGGCCAGGCCGGCGGTGACGAACTCGGCCTCCGCGCTGGCGACGAGCCGGGCGAGCGTGCCCGCCTGGACCGCGTGCACGTCGATCGTCAGGTCGACGAGTCCGAGTCCTTCGCGGAGCTCGACCTCGTCGAGGCCCTCCGAGGCGCCCTCGGGGCAGACCTCGACGCCGCCGATGCGCCAGCCGCCGACCAGGGCTCGGTCGGCCGCGATCATCGCGCCCGCCGAGTAGCCGAGGTACGGCAGGCCGTCGGCGACGAGCAGGCGGACCTGGTCGACGAGCGGCGCGACGGCGGCCAGGTAGTCGGGCGTGAGCCCGCCGGCGACCACGAGGGCGTCGACGTCGCTCAGGACCGTGGTGTCGAAGGCCTGACCGGACGCGACCTCGGTGGTGACGACCTCGGCGGCGCGTGCGCCGCCCAGGACCTCGGCGATGTCCGCGGTGGACGACGGGCTGGTGCCGTCCGCGCGGCAGACCGAGAGCAGTGCGATGCGCGGGACGGTGCGCCCCACGGCGGCCGAGCGCGCGGTGGCCTCGGCGAGGAACGGGGCGGCGGCGTCCGAGGCGGCGAAGGGACCGCCGCCGACGAGGTGGATGCTCACGACTCGGCCGTCACCGGTGCGAGGGCGCTCCAGGGGAACGTGATCCAGCCGTCGACCCGACGCCACACGTGGTCGGGTTCGAGCACGGTGCCGGGCTTCGAGTACAGGCAGGCGCTGCGGACGTCGGCCCCAGCGTCGCGGATGATGTCGACGACCAGGCGCAGGGTCCGGCCGGAGTCGGAGACGTCGTCGACGACCAGGACGCGCTTGCCGGCGAGGCTCGGCGCGTCGAGCGCCGGCGCGAGCACGACCGGTTCGTCCAGCCGCTGCTCGACGTCGGTGTAGAACTCGACGTTGATCGAGCCGCACTCCTTGGTGCCGAGCGCGTAGGCCACGGCGCCGGCGATGATGAGGCCGCCGCGGGCGACCGCCACGACGACCTCGGGCTCGAAGCCGGAGGACAGCACGTCCTTCGCCAGCAGGCGGGCGGCGTCGCCGAACTCCAGCCATCCGAGCACCTCGGGCCCGCTCGTCACGGTCACGGTCGACTGAGCCGGTGCCGTGGGCCCGGGCTCGCTGCTGATCGGCATCCGACAACGGTACCGGCACCGACCCCGCGCCCGCGACCCGCGACCGGACCCCGGGCGCTGCGCGCGGCAGGGCGGCCAGTGGCCGAGCAGCGATCAGCGGCCAGTGGCCGAGCAGCGGTCAGCGGCCAGTGGCCGAGCAGCGGTCAGCGGCCAGTGGCCGAGCAGCGATCAGCGGCCCGGACCGGGTGCGTCAGCCCTTCGGCGCCAGCGTGCCCCGGGCGAGCTTGTGCTGCGCGGACTGGGCGACCGGCCGGATCGTGACCAGGTCGAGGTTGACGTGCGCCGGCAGTTCCACCGCGTGCACGATCGCCTCGGCGACGTCCTCGGCCACGAGCGGACCCGGCACGTCGTCGTAGACCGCAGCGGCCTTCTCGGCGTCGCCGCGGAAGCGGGTGAGCGCGAACTCGTCGGTCTTCACCAGGCCGGGGGCGACCTCGACCACGCGGATCGGTTCGCCGTTCAGCTCGAGCCGGAGCGCGCCGACGAGGGCGTGCTCGGCGAACTTCGCCGCGTTGTAGCCGCCGCCGTTCTCGTACGCCACGAAGCCCGCGGTGCTCGTCACGGTGACGATGTCCGCACCCCCGCCGGCGCGCGCCCGCTCCCGCAGGTGCGGCAGCAGCGCTGCGACGACGCGCTTCGTGCCGATCACGTTGACCTCGAACATGGCGCGCCAGTCCTCGACGTCGGACTCCTCGACCGACGCGGACCCGAACGCACCGCCGGCGTTGTTGACGAGCACGTCCGCTCCCCCGAGCTCCCCGACGCGGGCGGCGAGCGCCTCGACGTCGGACGCGCTCGTGATGTCGGCGACCAGGACGTCGGCACCGGTGGACGCGGCGAGCGCCTCGAGCTTCTCGGCGCGGCGGGCGACCGCGAGGACGTCCCACCCCCGCGACCGGAACAGCCGGACGGTGGCCGCCCCGATGCCCGAGCTCGCTCCGGTGACGACTGCGCGTCGTGCTGCCATGTGATCTGCCTCCTGGGTGGGTGGACGTCCACCGTACCGAGCAGCACCACGGGCACCACACCGACCCGGCCCACCCGAGCGACACGACCCGCGTCCGCACCCGGACCGGGAAGGTCACGGTCCGGTAACGTGACCCGGGATGACGACGGACGCCGCTCCCCCCGCTCCCTCGGCCCCGGCGACGAAGCTCGAACCCGGCCGGGCACCGCGCCGTATCCCGATGTGGGACACCGCGCGGTTCGTCGCGGTCACGCTCGTGGTCATCGGCCACGCGATCCAGCGGCAGACGCCGGCGAGCGAACACGCCCTGGCGCTGTACACGTTCATCTACGCGTTCCACATGCCCGCGTTCGGCGTGATCAGCGGGTACTTCTCGTCGGCGGACACCCCGACCGCCAAGCGGATGCGCCGGACGATCACCGACATCGTCGTGCCGTACATCATCATGCAGACGATCTGGACCGTGGTGCAGGGCATCGTCGAGGGCGGGAAGGACTTCAACCCGACGAAGCCGACCTGGACCCTGTGGTTCCTGTTGGCCCTGGGGATCTTCAAGCTGATCCTGCCGTACCTGGCGCAGCTGCGGTGGCCGCTGTTCTGGGCGGTCGTGTTCAGCATCGGTGTCGGCTACTTCGACAACGTCGACTCCACGCTGTCGCTGTCCCGCGCGATCAGCCTGCTGCCGTTCTTCCTGCTCGGCTGGCAGGTCAAGCAGTGGGGCGTGTTCGACCGCTGGTACGAGGCACCGCGCCGCACCGTCGTGCGGGTGCGGATCGCCGCCGCGGCGGTCTTCGCGGCGTGGGCGGTGTCGTGTGCGATCTGGATCCCGCAGTTCAAGCAGTTCGACCTGCACCACTGGTTCTTCTACGACGACTCGTACTCGGGTCTCGGCGAGGACGCCTGGTGGGCGGGCGGCGTGCGCTTCGGCCTGATGCTGCTCGCGACGCTGCTCACCGCGTCGTTCCTGCTGCTCATCCCCAGGCGGACGGTGTGGATCACGCGTTTCGGCGCCGCCACGATGTACGTGTACCTGCTGCACACGTTCGTGCTCTACCCGATCCGCGAGTCCGGCGTGCTCGCCGGGGAGCACTCGGCCTGGCCCTACGTGCTCCTGATGGTCGTCATCGCCTGCGCGGTGACCCTGTTCCTCGCGCAGCCGTTCGTGCGGCGCGGCATGCGCTGGCTGCTCGAGCCCCGGGTCGACTGGTTGTTCCGCCGCGACGCGTGACGTCCCCGCGCGAGCAGCCGTCCCGCCGCGCTCCCGGACCGGTCCCCGTGGTCGCCGCCGTCAGCCGCAGGCACCGTCCTGGCCCGGCCTGGAGGCACGGGTCACCCCCGGTGCGCGCGTTACGTCGCGAGGCGGTCGCGCTGGTACCGGCGCGACCACCTGCGTACCGTGGCCTCCGTCGCAGCGCCGCACCGTGCCTCCCGGCCGGACGCACCGCGACCCGAACCCCACCACCCGCACCGGACAGGAGCACCGAGATGACCGAGCACGACGCCGAGCAGTGGCGGTTCGAGACCACGCAGGTGCACGCGGGTGCGCAGCCCGACCCGACCACGGGGGCCCGGGCGACGCCGATCTACAAGACGACGTCGTACGTGTTCGCGAACTCGGACGAGGCCCGCGACCTGTTCGCGTTGGCGAAGCCGGGCAACATCTACTCCCGGATCATGAACCCGACGAACGACGTCGTCGAGCAGCGCATCGCCGCGCTCGAGGGCGGGTCCGGCGCCCTGCTCGTGTCGAGCGGCCAGGCGGCCGAGACGTACGCGGTGCTCAACATCGCGGGCGCCGGTGACCACATCGTGTCGTCGTCGTCGATCTACGGCGGCACGTACAACCTGTTCAAGTACACGCTCGCGAAGCTCGGCATCGAGACGACCTTCGTCGAGGACCAGGACGACCTCGAGGAGTGGCGGCGCGCCGTCCGCCCGAACACGAAGCTGTTCTTCGCCGAGACCATCGGCAACCCGCGCATCAACGTGCTCGACATCACGGGCGTCAGCGACGTCGCCCACGAGTCCGGCGTGCCGCTCATCGTCGACAACACGATCGCGACGCCGTACCTCATCCGCCCGTTCGAGCACGGGGCCGACGTCGTCGTGCACTCCGCGACGAAGTTCCTGGGCGGCCACGGCACCGTCATCGGCGGGATCATCGTCGACAGCGGCCGGTTCCCCTGGTCGCAGCACGCGGACCGGTTCCCGGAGTTCAACACGCCCGACCCGTCGTACCACGGCGCGGTCTTCGCCGAGGCGGTCGGCAACGAGCTCGCCTACATCGTGAAGGCCCGCGTGCAGCTGCTCCGCGACCTCGGCGCCTCGAACTCGGCGGACACCGCGTTCGCGCTGCTGCAGGGCATCGAGACGCTGTCCCTCCGCATCGAGCGGCACGTGTCGAACGCGCAGGAGGTCGCCGAGTGGCTCGACCAGCACCCCGACGTCGCCACGGTCGCCTACGCCGGGCTGCCGACGTCGCCCTGGTACGCCGCCGCGAACCGCTACGCGCCGAAGGGCGTCGGTGCGGTGCTGTCGTTCGAGCTGAAGGGCGGCGTGCCCGCCGGAAAGGCGTTCGTGGACAACCTGCGCCTGTTCTCGCACCTGGCGAACATCGGTGACGTGCGCTCGCTCGTCATCCACCCGGCGTCGACCACGCACTCGCAGCTCACGCCCGAGCAGCAGCTGACGACGGGTGTGACGCCGGGCCTGGTGCGCCTGTCGGTCGGCATCGAGAACGTCGAGGACCTGAAGGCGGACCTCGAGGCGGGGCTCGCCGCGGCACGCGCGGTCGCGCAGCAGGGGCAGCGGGCGTAGCGCTCGCCCCCCCGGGCATCGACTCGGAACGACAAGGTCGACGTCGCACGACGTCGACCTTGTCGTCTACCCGCCCGTGCGACGGTTGCCGACGGGGCGGTGCGACTTCCTGGATGTCGTACGACGTCGACGATGTCGCACCCACCCACACACCGACCCACAGACACCCGAGCAGCACAACGCGAGCGCGGCCGCGGACCCGACCACAGGACGGGCGCGACGTAACACGGCGGCGGCGAGCCGTGCCTCCCGGCAGACTGGACGCACCATGGACTGGCAGACGACCCCCGAGGACTCCGTGCCGTCCACCCTGGTGCCCGGCTCCGAACTCGGCACCCTCGGCGGGCCGCCCGTGACCGGGGCCTGGCGGCCGGGCGACCACCCCGGCGAGCGGGCGTTCGAACCGCTCGGCGAGCAGTGGGTTCGTGGCGGACGGTTGCCGTCCGTCCGCGTGGCCTACGAGTCGTGGGGCACCCTCAACGCTGCGCGCGACAACGCCGTGCTCCTGTTCCACGCGATGACGGGCGACTCGCACGTCACCGGCGAGGCCGGCCCCGGGCACCGCACCGCCGGCTGGTGGGGCGACGTCGTCGGGCCGGGGCGCGCGATCGACACCGACCGGTGGTTCGTGCTCGTGCCGAACATGCTCGGGGGCTGCCAGGGCACGACGGGGCCGTCCTCGGTGTCGCCGTCCGGGGCGGAGTGGGGCTCGCGCTTCCCCTTCGTCACGATCCGCGACCAGGTCGCCGTGCAGGTGCAGCTCGCCGACCGGCTCGGCATCGACGTGTTCGCGGCGGTCGTCGGCGGGTCGATGGGCGGCATGCACGCCCTCGAGCTCGCGGCGACCCACCCGGAGCGCGTCGAGCGGCTGGCGGTCCTCGCCACCACGGCGCAGACCACCGCGGACCAGATCGCGGCGAACTCGCTGCAGCGTGCGGCCATCCAGATGGACCCGGGCTTCGCCGGCGGGGACTACTACGAGGCGCACGCCGGCGAAGGCCCGCACCGCGGGCTGGCGCTGGCCCGTCGGATGGCGCTCATGACCTACCGGGCACCGGACGAGCTGAACGGCCGGTTCGCGCGGTCCTGGCAGAGCGACGTCTCCCCGCTCGGCGACGACGGCCGGTTCTCGGTGGAGAGCTACCTCGACTTCCACGGCAACAAGTTCACCCGCCGCTTCGACGCGTCGAGCTACGTGACCCTGACGCAGGCGATGGACTCGCACGACGTCGGGGCCGGCCGCGGTGGCGTGTCGGCGGCGCTCGGGCGGATCACCGCTCGGACGCTCGTGCTCGGGGTCTCGAGCGACCGGCTGTTCCCCCTCGAGGACCAGCACCGGATCGCCGCCGGGGTGCCCGACACGCTCGACGGGGACGACGCCGCGGTCATCGAGAGCGAGTACGGGCACGACGGGTTCCTCATCGAGCACGAGCAGGTCGGGGACCACCTGCGTCGGCTGTTCGACAGCTGACGTCCGGGGCTCGCGTGGGGCGGTCAAGTGACGCGCCGTAACGATCCGGCAGCCATCCGACACGACCGGGCGCGCCGAACACCCCCCAACGGGTGCCTCCCGTGGAATGATGGCGGAGAGCTCGGCTGACCGACGCTCGCTTTCCCTGCCACACCAGAACGTCACCAACCAGGACACCGATGGAACTCATCGCACAGGAACGCGACCGTTTGCTACGGTCGACGACCCGTGTCGTGGGCATCGTCTGCGCGCTCGTGAGCATCGTCGGCGTCGCCTCGGCACTCGCGGTCCCCCCGCTGCCGTTCGTCGTCGCGCTCCTGTGCATCGCCGCGATGGTCGCCGCCCTCGTCGTCTTCGGTCGCAGCGGCAGCGAGTGGTGGACCGCCGCCGCACTGCTCGCGGGGCTCGCCGCGATGACGGTGCTGTTCACCGGCGTCGACGCGGACACCCGACCGATCATCGCCAGCGCCCTCGTGCCGCTCGCCGGCGGGATGGCCGCACCGCTCATGGCGCAGCGCGGCAAGCCCGTCGGGCTCGGCATCACCGTCGCCGCCGGGGCCGGTGTCGTCGCCCTCATGGTCTGGGCGACGGGCGACCCGCTGTCGACGCCGGTCGGCGTCGCCGTCCTGGTCTGGATCCTCATCGCGGTGGTCGCCGTCTGGATCGCCCGGAGCATCCCCCGGGTGGCCCGCCGCATCTACAGCATCGGCAACGCTCACCGCGCCGAGCGACAGGCGAGCGAGACCGAGGCGCAGCGTCGCCAGGGTGCCCGCCTGCTGCACGACACCGTGCTGGCGACCCTGACCCTCCTCGCGCACTCCGGCGTCGGCGTCTCGGAGCAGGCCATGCGCGAGCAGGCCGCCGAGGACGCCCGGCTCCTGCGCCACCTGCGACTCGGCGCGACCCCGCAGCCGTCGCAGTCCGGCGACTACTCGCTCACACGCGAGGAAGAGTCGCCCCTCGGGCAGACCCTCGAGTCGGTCAAGCAGCGCTTCGGCCGGATGGGCCTCGAGGTGAGCTGGCACGGCACCGGCCAGGTGCTCCTGCCGTCGAACGTCCTCGACGCCTTCCTGCTGGCCCTCGGCGAGTGCCTCGAGAACGTCCGTCGGCACGCCGGCGTCGGCGAGGCGCACGTCACGATCGTGCACGACAACGAGATGGTGCGCGCCATGGTGACCGACTCCGGCGTCGGGTTCGACCTCACCCACGTCAGCGCGGAACGCCTCGGCTTCAAGGAGAGCGTCGTGAGCCGCTTGCGCGAGGTCGGCGGGGACGCCAAGCTCTTCTCGGCGCCGGGTTCCGGCACCACCGTCGTCCTGGAGGCACCGCGATGACCCGGGTCCCCGAGGACACCATCGGCCGCGGCCTGCCCGGCGAGATCACGTCGTCCGCGCCGCGCACCCGCCGTGAGGCCCGCGAACGCACCCGTTCGAGCGAGCGCCGGCAGGCCCGTGGCCTCCCGTCGACGTCCACCGGCGCACGGTCGCTCCGCCAGGCTGCGAAGCCCGGCGCCTCGCTCGGTGCTGGCTACCTCGGCCTCGGCGCCGCGATCCTCACCGCCATCGAGGCGGTCGCCGGCATCGCGTTCTTCCTGGCGCGCTGGCCGGACGCGGCCAACCCGTGGCTGACGACCGCCGCGTGGGGGCTCTACGTCCTGGCGGCCGTCGGGGTGGGGCTCAGCGTCCTGACCTACGGCGAACGGCTCACCGGACCGGCCTTCGCGCTCATCTGCGTGGTCCTGGCCGGTGTGGTGACCCTCGACTTCGCCGCCGTGTGGGCCGAACACGACATCGCGGCCACCGCTTCGGCCTCGGTCGCCGCGGGGTTCGCGCTGCTGCCCATCACGACACTGCGGCCCGCCCGCGAGGTCGCTGCGGCCATCGCCGTCCTCGGCGTCGCGTTCGTCGTCATGGCGGCGCTGTCGACGCCCATCACGCCCGAGACCCTGCCCGGGATCGTGACGCTCCTGGCGCTCGTGGTCGCGCCGCCGGCGATCTCCCTGCACGTGGTGCACCGCTTCCGCCAGTTCGTGCAGCGCGAACTCGACCGCGTGCTCGTGCAGAGCAACGTGCAGGCGCCGCAGTTCGCCGTCGGCATGCTCGCCTCGGACGAGCTCGCCCGCCTCGACCTGGCCGCCGAGAAGCTCCTCGACGCCGTCGCGAACGGCACCGACCCGCTGCCGCTGTCCGACGCCTCGAGCTCCGTCGCCGCCTCGCTCGCCACCGAGCTCCGCCTGCACCTCATCGAGGGCCGCCGCGAGACCTGGCTCTACCACGCCATCACCGAGTCCGACCACCTCGGCCGCTCGGTGAGCGTCGCCGACCCGGCAGCCCTCGCCGGGCACCTGTCCCCCGCGCAGCGCGACGGTCTGCTGCAGGCGATCTGGCAGATGGTGGGCGACGGCCGGACCGCGCAGCCCGGCATGCCCGTCGTCTCGGTCACGCTCGGCCCCGTCGGCTCCGACGGCCACCCGGTCAGCGACGAGACGATGGACGTGCCCGTCGTGATCGACTCGCGCGGCGTGCAGCGCCGTCGCCTCGGCCCGACCGCCTGGAGCGCCCTGGAACGCATCGGCCCGTACACCGCGACGGTCCGCGAGAGCGTGCTGCACATCGTCGTGCACTGCGTCGTCAGCCGACATCCGTCCATGTAGCGGACACCCGTCCGACCTGCCCGTGCCCGGTACGCGCTCCTCCTAGGATCGACTCGTACAGCCCCCGAGAAAGGACGCCAGCATGGCGACTCCAGAGGAACCCATCCGACTCGCACTCGTCGACGACCACAGGATGCTCCTCGGGGCCCTCACCGAGTGGATCCGCAGCGCAGCCGACGACATCACCCTGGTCGCCGCGGTCACCACCTGGCCGGAGCTGCTCACCAGCCCGGCGTTCCCGGTGGACGTGGTGCTGCTCGACCTGGACCTCAAGGACTCCATCCCGGTGTCGCTGAAGATCTCGACGCTCAAGACCGCCGGCGTGAAGACCGTCGTGATGAGCACCTACTCCGAGCCGAACGTCGTGCGCGAGGCCCTGGCCTCCGGCGCACTCGGCTACCTGGTGAAGAGCGAGGACGCCGACATGATCGTCGAGGCGATCCGCTCGGCCCAGCGCGGCGAGCAGTACGTCTCCGCCGAGCTCGACCTGGCGATCAACAGCGGCGACGTCGGCGGCGTACCGAAGCTCAGCGCACAGGAGCGTCGCGTCATGGCCCTCTACGGCGGCGGCGAACCGGTGAAGAGCGTCGCGTACCAGCTCGGCATCTCGGAGGAGACCGCCAAGAGCTACCTCAAGCGCATCCGCGAGAAGTACCGTGTCGCCGGCTTCGACGTCGGCACGAAGGTCGCGCTGCGGAAGCGCGCCATCACCGACGGCATCATCGTGCAGGACGGCAGCCCGCTGGGGCTGTAGGGGCGCGAGGCGCGGCGCGCTCGGCGCGGCGTTCGCTTCGTGAGCAGAAGAGGTCGGGTCCGGCATCCGGATTCGACCTTTTCTGCTCACCATGCGCAGCCTGCCGCACCACACGACCCACGGGAGGCACGAGGCGGCCCCGCCACGAGCCTCCCGCCCGTCAGACGCGACGCATGCACGCTTCGTGAGCAGGAAAGGTCAGGTCCGGCGTTCGAACCCGACCTCTTCTGCTCACCATGCGCGACCTGCGGCGCCACACGACGGACGGGAGGCAGGGGTCGGCCCCGCCCCGTGCCTCCCGCCCGTCAGACGCACCGTCCCCGCGCCGAGTGAGCACAAGACGTCGGGTCCCGCCCCCACACCCGACGTCTTCTGCTCACTCGACGCAGCCGACCGCACCCGGCGAGGCGCCTCAGACGGTCGGGACCGGCGCCGTGATCGGGCCGGTCGACGCCTTCCGCAGCGAGGCGCGACGGGTGGTCCGCCGCTCGACGGCGTAGCTGATCATCGTGACGACGACACCGAGCAGCGCGAGGCCGATGCCGAGCCAGCCCGGCGCGAGGAAGCCGAAGCCGGCGGCGATGACCGCTCCACCGAGGGCGGCGCCGATCGAGTTGCCGATGTTGAACGCCGAGTGGTTGAGTGCCGCGGCGATCGTGCGGGCGTCCCCGGCGACGTCCATCAGGCGGGACTGCACCGCGGGCGGGATCGCCGACGAGGTCGCACCGAGCAGGAAGGCCCCGGCGAGGACACCCCAGACCCACTGCGCGGTCAGGACTGTGAAGAGCAGCGCGCCGATGAGGGCGAACATGCCGACGTAGATCGTGCGCTTGACGCTGTGGTCGGCGAGGTGGCCGCCGAGGACCCCTCCGACGACCATGCCGAGGCCGACGAGCACGAGGACGACCGGCACGAAGGACTCCGGCATGCCGGTGACGTTCTGCACCAGCGGCGAGATGTACGAGTAGACGGCGAAGAACCCGCCGAAGCCGACCGCTCCGAGGCCCATCACGATCCACACCTGGGGCACGCGGAAGGCGCTGAGCTCGCGGCCGATCGTCGCGTGCTCGTCGCGGGGGCTCGTCGGCACGAACGCCGCCACCGCGAGGAAGGTGAGCGCGAACAGGGCCGCGACCACCGCGTAGGCGACGCGCCACCCGGCGACCTGCCCGACCCACGTGATGGCCGGGACGCCGACGACGTTCGCGACGCTGAGGCCGAGCAGCACCATCGCGATGCCCTTGCCGCGCTTGCCCGGCCCCATCATGTCGCCCGCGACGATGGACGCGATGCCGAAGTAGGCCCCGTGCGGCAGCCCGGCGACGAAGCGGGCGACGAGCACCAGGCCGAACGACGGCAGCAGGGCGCTGGCAACCGTCGCCAGCACGAAGCCGACGAGGAGCACGAGGATCAGGCCCTTGCGCGGGAACCGAGCGGACACCGCGGCGATGGTCGGGGCACCGACGACGACCCCGAGCGCGTAGGCGCTGACGAGCCAGCCGGCCTGCGCGATGCCGGCGTCGGGGTCCGCACCGTACTGCTGGGGCAGGAGCGCCTGCGCGATGTTCGGCAGCAGGCCCATGGCGACGAACTCGGTCGAACCGATGGCGAAGCCACCGAGGGCGAGCGAGACGAGGGCGAGGGTGCGGCGCGCCGGCGTGAGGGTGGTCATGGAGCCTGTTCTCGAGCGGGCGGAGCTGGACGGTCCGGGGTCCGCTGTCCGGGTGCTCCGCGCCGCCGATCGGGCTGCGCGGTCACGTGCGGGACGTGGATCCGGTCCGGGTTCAGCAGCGAACGGGGTGGCCCGGTCAGGGACCGACCGGTCCGAGCAGTGTAGACCGCTCCAACCACCGATCGGAAGTCCGGTGGCCGATCATCACCACCGACGCGGTCAGGCCGCGCGACGGTCCTGCTCGGCGGGGGCGCTCGACGCGGACCGCAGCTCGGGTAGCTCGTCGCGGTGCACCCACCCGGTGCCGCACTCGGCGCACGTCGCCCAGGCGTTCTCGCCGGTCTCGTCCGTGTCGATGACGACCGTCCGAAGGTCGCAGTCGGGGCACCAGCCGTCGTGCATCATCACGCGCTCCTCGTCGTCTCGGGGCGGGCCACCCGTCGTGACCCGATGCGCCCATGAGACACCCGACCCCTGACATCCGGCGGGCCTCCGTCGGCGTGTCGCGGTCCGGCCTGCGGTTGGATGACGGCATGCACACGACCATGACCGTGCTCGCTTCGTGCACGACAGGCGCGCCGGCGAACTGCGAGGACCGGACGGACCCGATCGGCATGCTCGTGGTCGGCGTCGTCGCCGTCGTGGTCGTCGTGACGCTCGTGGTGCTCCTGGTGGCCGGGCGGCAGGGCCGCCGCCGCGCGATCCCGGAACGTCGCCGCGGCCGGCGCTGACCGACGACCACCGGACGCCGCGCGTGCGGGGCTACTCGCCGAGTGCTGCCTCGAGCCGGTCGAGCTTGCCGTCGATCTCGCCGGTGTGACCCGGCCGGATGTCGGCCTTCAGCACGAGGGACACCCGTGTGCCGTACTGCCCGACGGCCTCGGTGGCACGCTTGACGACGTCCATGACCGCGTCCCACTCCCCCTCGTGAGCAGAGAAGAGCAGTTGGTCCCCTTCTCCCTTGCGCCCCACGGCGCGACCACGAGAAGGAGACCTCATGCGAGTCATCGGTTACGCCCGTCTGTCCCGAGCATCCCGAGAGGAGTCAACGTCCATCGTCCGCCAGCGCGAGCTGATCGAGAAGACATGCGAGCTCCGCGGGATGGAACTCGTCCAGACGATCGTCGACGACAACGTCTCCGCCACCCGCTCACGCCTCGACCGACCTGGACTGTCCCGCGTGCGACGGATGATCGCAGACGGAGAAGCCGACGCCGTCATGGTCTGGAGACTCGACCGGCTCGTGCGCTCGGTCGTCGACGTTGGCGTGCTTCTTGACGAAGGACTTCAGATCATCAGCGCGACGGAGAGCCTCGACACGACCTCGCCGATGGGCCGCGCAATGGTCGAGATCCTCCAGGTCTTCGCGAGCATGGAGGCGAAGACGATCGGCCTCCGCGTCTCGGCGTCTCAGGAGCACCTTCGGAAGACAGGGCGGTTCCCAGGCGGAGTCGTCCCGTACGGCTATCGCGCGGTCCCCCACCCGGGCGGCGTCGGCCGAGCTTTGGAGCCCGACCCGGTCGAGGCCGCAGTTGTCCGCCGCGCTGCCGACGAAGTTCTCGGCGGTGCGTCGGTCTACGCGACGTGCGCTCGACTGAACCGAGAGGGAATCAAGCCGCGTCGCGCCGAGCAGTGGGGACCGACCGCGCTTCAGCGGCTCCTCCGGTCGAATCACGTCCTTGGTCGAGTAAAGGCACAAGGCGAGCTCGTTCGCGACTCCGAGACCGGGCTCCCCGTCGTGTTCTGGGAGCCGCTGCTGTCGGTCGAGGACGTCGAGGCCCTTCGCCGAATCACGGAATGGGTGCCGACGCCGGGACGCGCAGCGGCGACTCAGGCCGGTCGGCGCCGCACGCGCGCATCCCGGCTACTGTCCGGGATGCTCCAGTGCCCTGGATGTGGCGGGAACCTGATCGCGAAGACTCGTGCGACAAGCAACGACATATACGCATGCCAGGCTGCCGCGCAGGGACGCAACTGCCCGCGCGGCATCGCGGTCGAATGTGTTCGTGTCGAGGCCGAGGTAGAACGGCAATTCCTCCAAGCGGTCGGGCGCTTCGAGGTCGTCGAGGCGAGGACAAGCGTCCGCGACGTTGCCCACATGGCCGCCGTGGACGAGTCAATCCGTGACACGACCGATTCGCTTCGCGACCCGTCTGCGGACGTCACTGCGCTCGTCGAGCGCTTGCACAAGCTCCGCGCGGAGCGTGAGCGCATGGAAGCACTGCCTGCCGAACCTGTGGTGGAGCTAGTGGAGACCGGCGAGACGTTCGCTGACGCGTGGCCTCGCCTCGGAATGTTGGAACGACGCCGAATGCTCCTCAACGCGGGCGCTCAGATCGAAGTGGCGCGAGCGCGGCAACGCGGAAAGTGGGATCCGTCACGTGTGACGCTAACCGTTCACGGCTGATACGGGTCCGCGGATGCCGCTCCCCGCAAATGAAAAGCGGGGCTTCGTCGCGCTAGCGCAGTCGGTCGCGGAGCGTCGAGAGCTGGGCAAGAAGAGCCCGGCCGTCGCCGTCTTCGTCGATGAGATGGTCAATCACCGCTCGGAGCTCCTCGACCGTCTCGCTACCGACAACCAGCGGGAGCGGCGAGTCGCCGGGCGCGATCTCAGCGACGAGACCGACAACGTCGTCGTTCTCGCTGAGCTCGACCTCGACTTCGGCGTCCGGGCTGACGCCGCTTCGGCGTGCGAGCTCAACAAACGAGTAAAGGTCAGTCCAGGTCAGGTTTTCGAATCCGAGGGTCGTCTTCAGGCTCATGAGGAACAGTCTGCCCGACGCCTCTCGTGCAGCGCGGTGCGTATACGCCGCGAGAGGGCCAGTGCGGTGCTCTACTCCACGTTGTCGGGTGGCGAAGTGGCGGAAGTGACTCTCTTCTCTATCTCCTCCTCGAAGTTCAGTTCTCTCTGCAGCAGATAGGGAGGACCCATCACTTCCGCCACTTCACCACTACCGGCGTTCGGCGAGTCGCCTTGAGCATATTCGGCGTCTCGGTCCCCTCCTCGTACATGACCGACACCTCCGCCGCTGATCCGGCGCACGCGCCCACCCCTGAGAGCCGCGTCCTCGACGCTACCGCCGCCCTCGGATGGGACGAGGAGGTCGCCGCGTCCGCGCTCCGTGCGCTGGCCCGGCGGCAGTCGTCGGCCGGGAAGGTGTGCGTCCGGTGCCGCGAGCTGAAGCCCTTCGCGGCGTTCGGCGACGACGGCTCTCGTCACGACGGGAAGCGGCTCCAGTGCCGCCGGTGCCGCTCCCGTCCCGCCCGGCGATCGGTGTAAACGGCCCTTTGTCTGGCCCTGCCCCGGTCCCCTACTCAGGTAGGCCGAGAGACGTCGGCTGCCTCGGTGGGACCGATCAGAGCCCCGCGTTTCGAGCCATGCCCGGAGCGCGGGGCTTTCGCTTTTCGGGAACCGTTGCCTACGAGTGAGGAAGGAGCCGCGTGGCCTCCGCAAGTGGCTGTCTGTGGTGTGGCGAGAGCTTCGCCGCCAGTCGTAAAGACGCCAAATACTGCTCTACCTCGCACCGTGTCGAAGCTTCTCGCGCACGCCGAAATCACAGTGCCGCGACGAGCGCCTTCGACAAAGCGCAGCAAGCCGTCCGGCAAGTGCTCGCTCAACACGCCGCCGAAACCTCCGCAGCAATCCACTCAGCGCCGGTGGAGCACCTCTCCGCTCTGATCGACGACGCCCTCGTCGAAGCTCGACGCTCCCTGCCTTACCCCACTACCGCCGCGCGGCGATCGACCGCGCCCCATCGAGAAGGACAGACCCACCATGACTGACAAGCGAACCCCCGAAGAGCTTCCGCTCTGGCTCTACGAAGCCAAGCCCGACGCAGTGATGAAGCGCGACGCCTGGCGCGAGCTCGTCGCCGCGGACAAGGCCCGGATTGCCCCGCTCGCCGCCGAACACGGCACGCTTGGCGCGAAGATTGTCGCGAAGACCATCGTCACCGGCGCGGCCGGGAACCCCACGGGGCGCGTACCGCGAACCGGCGTGACGCACGAGGAGGTTGACTCGCTCACAGCCCGGCGAATCCAACTCGAAGCGGAGATGCGACCGAATCCCGCGATCCGACGCTCGGAAGAGGAGCTCCGCCAGCTCTCCTACGCCGCTGCTGAGGAGATCGACGTACGAGCGTGGTCCGCGCGCGCGGTCCGCACGGCACACGAGCGGATCAAGTCGTCACTCTCCGAGCTCCGCGATGCATTCCGCGAACGCGACGAAGCGGACGCAACATGGATGCGCCACACCAAGCGCGGTGGCTCCGTGACCGTCGGCCGAACGAGCTACGACCTTCGCGCGTTCGAGATCGCCGAAGTCGAGCAGTTCCGTTCCGGCGCGCTCACCGACGGGCTCGACGAGGCTGACCAGTGATCGCCGCGGAACGCGCCGCGCGAATCGCCGCTGCGGTGCAGGCAGCAGCGCCGCTCCCATCTCGGGTCGACGACCTCGACGAGCAGAGCCGTCGTCATCTTGCGGCGCTAGCCCGCCGCGCAGGCGTCCCGCCTAAGGCGTACTACCGGGAAGCCCTCACCAATAACCGCGCTCGGTCGGCGCGTGACGCCGACACCGACGCCGTCGTCGCGGCAGTCCGGGCCTCGCGATGAGCGCCGTCCGAAACGCTGTTGTCGTTGATGGCACGGTCTACGTCACCGCCGCGGGAGCCGAGGACGGCGACCCGATCGCATTCCTCGACGTCAGCGACCTTCCTCGCGCCATCTAGGCGCGCCACCGACTACCTCCATACAGCGCGGGCGCCATAGGCCCGCGCGCGGTTGGATACCGCAACGCACATGCGCCCTCCACTTCCCCTCCTTCGTCACGCCCGCGAGCTCCTCAACAGCGAATACGGTGCGCGCCTCCCGCTCCTTGCCTCCGCGGGCGCACGGCAGCACCTCCGACCAGACTTGCTCGACGCTCTACCGGGCCGCTTCTCGGCGCTATCCTCAAACGCTCGTCGCGAGGCGGTCGCGGCATGGGCCATCCAGCTTGTCGCTGAGCGGGGCGCGGCACAGGCGAACCATCACATCGCGCTGCACCTCGACTGTGCGGCAGCCGCTGTCACTCACGATCGTGAGAGCGCCGAGAAAGAGCGGCAGGCGGCGCACGCTCGGGTGGACACGGTGCGGGCACCGCGACGGTCGAGCGGCTCCAACCGCTGCGTCGTCCGATGCGCGACCGGGTGCGGCCACTGGCTGCCCACCGCTGGACCGCGCCCCGTCGTCGCGCGTACCGGCGATTGCGACCAGCCTGCCGGCGCGGCTCGACGTGCGAGGCGCGCGGAGCGTCGACGAGAGCGAAACGACTGACCATCAAGCCGCTCCTTGCCTGTTGACCTGCGTGGGTCACCGAACCGCACCCAGCGACCCGTGCAATGCCTCCCGACGGCCCCGGCCCTCTCCCTCACCGGAGAGGCCCGGGGCTTTTGTGTTCCACCCCCTCCCCCTCCTCGGCACCAGGGCCTACCCCGTCGCCGAGCCCCTGCCCCTCCCGAGGCAGGCCCTCCCCCTTTGCTCGACGCCCTACCCTCCCGAGGAGGTGCCCCGTGGCCTGGACCTCAGACTCCACGAGCGACCGCGGCGCTCGACTCCCATCCGACTGGAGTACCCGCCGGGTCCGCGTCCTTCGGCGCGACGGCTACCGCTGTCAGGCTCGTGACTCGACCGGCGTCCTGTGCGGCAAGCCCGCGAATCAGGTCGACCACGTCGAGCATGGCGACGACCACTCGCTCTCCAACCTCCAGGCGTTGTGTCGCTGGCATCACGCGCGGAAGAGCTCGCGAGAAGGCGTTGCAACGCGGCGACCCCGTGCTTCGAGATCGAGGGTTTCGGAGCCGCATCCCGGGATGGTCTGATCCGGCGTTTCGGATTCGACAGGTCCGAGGGTGGGGGTCCACCTCCCTCCACCCCCACCGGCCCTGACCGGTTCGGCATAGCGCCTCGCTGTGCTTACGGGCATAGGGGTTCCAACAAAGCCGCGGACTCTGGTCAGCGCTGGCTACCGAGCTCGCCACGCGTCACGCCAGCCCGCCTGGACGGAGTGTCTTGCTAGGATCGCGGTCAGTGGACTGGCGAACCCACAGTATGGCTATGTCGGTGGTATCTGTTCTACTGACCTACGCGACCGCAACTGTCGCCATCGAGAGTTTCGCCATTGACGAAGGAAGGAGACCGCAATGGGCTTCAGCTCATCCAATGTCAGCAATAACATTCTCAAGCGAGCATTTGACGAGGATGTCACGGTCACGCCAATGAAGTTGCAGAAGATTCTTTACTTCGTTGCCAGCGAATATGCAAAAGAAACCGGTAAGCCTCTCTTCGACGAACCATTCCGCGCCTGGCAATACGGACCCGTTCTGCGAAGCGTCTACGACGAATTTCGCACATATGGCGGATCACCGATCCGGAAGTTCGCGAAGGACGCGGAAGGCAAGGCCTATCGTGTTAGCGAGAAAAGCAATCCAGCCTTGAAGAATGCCATCGACCGGGTCTGGGAAAAAACCGCCACTCGCTCCGCAGTTGACCTCTCGCGCATCACACACAACAAGGGCTCTGCATGGTCAAAGACCTACACATCCCGCCTGAGTGACTACATCGAAGACGATCTCATCCGAGATGACACGACGTATGAGCGAGACTTGCGATTGTCGCCCAAAGCGGAGCGATGAGCACTGAACCACCACCGGGGGACTGTAGGTTGACTGGGAACGAAGCGGGAAGAGACGGCAGCGCTGCGACGGGAGAATCCGTGACGGCGGGGGCGCACAGCGACGGCGGCCCAGATGATGGCCAGGCTCCATTGAGAGAAGTGCCGGAGATCCCAGAGAACGCCACACAGGATCTTCCGCCTGGGGCTGACGAAAACAGAAGCCGTTGGCGCGACACCCAGCACGCGACGGAGAAAGTCGACCGAGTTCATGATCCGGACGGCGAACACCGCCGGGGCATGGATAAGGAGAAGTTAAAGTTCGCTCGCTACCTCATCTTCATCTGCGTGGGAGCAGTGGTTGGGCTCAGCCTAATCCAGTTCTTCTTCCAGCATCTATTCACGGAGATCTCGTCACTGAGCCCGGCGATTGACATGGCCAAGCTTCTCGCCACCACCGCCCTCGGTTTCGTTTTCGGACGCACGCTTAACTCGCGCGAATAGCTGTCGATGCAGTACTGAGATGGCGGGCGAGCATCCTTGCTTGCATCGAATATGGTCGAATCACGGTCGAATTCACCCGCGTTCGTCAAGGTCGTTCGCGAACCACGAAGACGTGACCCTCCCTGCCGCCCATTCAGCCAGTTGCCGTGTCGAATTTCGCGCTCTATCGATAGCGGTCTTAGCGTCGGCGTCGCCACCAGCTATCCCCCGTGTGATCTCATGCACCTCACGGTCAGCCCATTGCGCCACCGACACCTCACGGCGACGCAGCACCAATCGCAGCGAGACAATTGCTGAGTCAGAGGTACGGATCGCTGCGAAAAAGGCGTCCGTATTCGGGTTTCGAGCGGTGCGGGCGGCGCCCTCGATCAGCAGCACGCTGATCGACCGGTCAATTTGGGCCACCGCGGCTGCACGCTGCGACTTCACTTCGGCGAATCGTGCGCTCAGCGCGACTCCGAAGGTTGCCAGTCCGCCGATCGTCGCTCCGATCAGGCCGCTGAGAAATCCCGCCAAGTCGAACATTGTGAATTCCCTTCCACCTTCGGAGCGCCGCTGTGCGATGCTACACGAGTGCCAGAACGACTGCCGATCTTCGATGACCACGAGCGCACCAACGGGGCTCCGGCGACTCACGGTGAGACTAGCTTCGCCTTTCTAAACCGGGTTGCCGGCGAATACTGGACTCACCCTCGCGAGCTCTTGCAGCAGTGGGCCGATCGCCTACCGGATGATGCATACGCCGACATCAGTGGCCGGTTGCGTAAGGACGACGCTCAGGCGCGGAGCGCCTTCCTGGAGCTGTACCTGCACGAGACGCTCCTCCGGTCCGGTTTCACAGTCACGATCCACCCTGACCTCCCAGACTCCGATCGCCACGTGGACTTCCTTGCAGTTCAGGGCGAAGAGCGCTTCTATCTGGAAGCCGTTATGCCAGGCGGCCCCGACACTGCGGAGAGTAACCGCCAATCGCGCTTTCTCGACGCGGTCAATCTGCTAGACGATGATCGCTTCTTCTTGAGCCTGCTCCAGCTAGAAGTGGGTCCTACCGCTGTGTCGGCACGCGGGATCCGCAAAGACCTCAAGCGTTGGCTCGACACGCTCGATCCTGATGCAGTCAAGACCAGCGGGGGCTGGCCAACGTTCTCCTGGTCTGAGCACGGTTGGTCCGCGGAATTTGGAGCAGTCCCGAAGTCCGTGGGGCGCCGCCACTCTTCGCGAGGACAGGCTATCGGCGTCTACGCGCATTACGAAGCCGAATTCATTGACAATCCGAGCGTGATTCGACGTGGAGCATTGAGTAAGGTGCGCCGCTACGGTGCTCTAGACGCACCTCTCGTGATCGCGGTGGGCGTCTACATACACGACCCCGACCTCGGCGATACAATCGCGGCGATGTACGGAAGCCAAGTGTGGGGTCTGGCGGGAGCAGGTAATCCGCAAGCCATGCGCATGACGGACGGCTTTTTCGGCTCGAAGCACGACCCAAGGCATGTCACTACTTCAGCAGTCTTGGTGGTCAACCAGCTACAGCCATATCATGTGCATCGGGCACAGGTCACTGTCCTTCACCACCCGTGGACACAGGCCTCGCGCCTCCCGGCTCAGGCTTTCCACGCAACGGAGATACGCCTTGAAGGCGCCCGCCTAGTCCGAACCTCAGCGTCGGAGTCTGCGGGCGTATTCTTCGGCGTCGACAGTTGGGCGGATGCGGATCCTTGGCCAGCAGTGGACGTCGAGCAACTTTCAGAGGGCGGTTCCTCCTAGCCCGCGGCGGGACGGATGCGCTCATGGTGGTCGGAAGCCGAGGGGGGCGAAGCGACCCCTCAAGGTGCCGACCTGAGGGGGCATCTCGTCGCCCTTGACTTTCTTCATGCGTGACCCACCGTTGCCGCCCGCATGCGAGGCAGGCCGCCGAAGCGACCTGATAGCGAGGAAAAAGGATCTCTGCCGAAGGAGGACTGAGCGTTCCGCACACGCTTGACGCGCTCCGCCCGTCAATGCGTGTCCTACGCCTCTCATGCCGTGGATACGGTCCGCTTTACTTCGCGCTGTTGATAGCGTGCGGCAGCCTCCTCCGGAGGGACCGGGCGACGGCGTCCTTGGCGGCCTCCGTAGGGTCGACAGATCCTATACGGCAACGGGGGAGATTGGAGGCGGCGTGACGAGTATCATTCCGATAACCTGGGTGGCCGCGCCCGATAACCGCGGGTATTTTTGGCGAGTTCTCGCGGGCGTCAACCGACCCCGGTGGATACCCGAGACGGAAGCAGCAGCATAGTGGGCCCAGAAGTAGACATCATCCTCGACCCGAGTACCGCGCTTCGAAGGAAAGCGGCGTACTGGACGAACGAGGGCACGCTCGTCGTCGACGCCGACGGGACCCGGGAATGCAATCCAGAAGGGATCACAGGCGAAGAGGCCGCACGAGCGTTCTACGCACGACGCGATCGACTCGGTCGCGAGGCCGCATATGCTCCTGACTTGGTCACCGAGCTGCGCTTTCGTCTTGCTCGTGCTCCCGAGGTCGGTGAGTTCTCCCTTTCCTCCCCTGTGCTCGGCCTGCCCGGCGATAACGTCGACGTGCCTGAAGCGCTGGAGGCCGCTAGCGGCCATGGCCCGATTCTCGCGTCGCTGAAGATCGAGCTAGTGTCGTTCGTCGCGAAGAACGGCCCCATGAAGGGCCAGACTGTGAGCTACAACAAGCCGGTCCTGACCTTGAAGGGCCTCCCCCCGACCGCCGAGTAGCAGCCGCTCAACCCCTCACCCTTGAAGGCCCCCGTCTCCTCGCGAGGCGGGGGCTTTCGTCGGAGTCGGACGCTACAATTCTCAAATGAACAATAGCAATGCTCATGACCTCGGTGAAGAGCGCGAGGCCTACGCCCAAGCCGTAGAGGCATCCAACGCCTCCAAGGCAGCACTGCTCGAAGCGATCGCCCAAGGGCTGCCGGACGCTGTCGACGCGATAGCCAAGGCGCGAGCTCACGCCGAACCGATGGTCACTCGACAGCTGAGCGACAAGGGGGAGCTTGGACCGCTTCGGGACGATCTCCGGCGAATTGCGTCGCAGCTGGGCGACGTAGCGCGAGCCTCAGTAGAGCGCGTCGACTGGCCGACGACGGGTCCTGGTACGTACATCGCGGCGAGGGTCCGCGAAGTCGTCCGCAACATCTTCCGCAGTGAAGTGACGCGTCCTGTCGAGCGTCGCCTCAACGAGGCGGGATTCGCCGACTTCCTCATCTACCCCAACCTCTTCATCCAAGACCAGTCTTTCCGAGACGAGATTGACGCCGTAGCACATGACCTGGTCGAGCTTCACGAGGCCGCCGGAGTGCTTCGAGAGGCAACCACCGCGCGCGATAAGGCCTTTGTCGAAGACGTCTGGAAGTAGGACGCCGCAGCACCACGGCCCCCTCCCGACTGTCTCTCAGGAGGGGGCCTCCGATGTTAATGCCGCTCAGAGCTGGTCGATAGCCCGCTCCAGCCGCTCGATCTTCCCGTCGATCTCGCCGGAACGACCGGGGCGTATATCGGCCTTCAGCACCAGGGATACGCGGCTCCCGAAGGGGGCGACCGCTTCGGTCGCACGCTTGACGACATTCATCACCGAGTCCCAGTCGGGGCCTTCGATCTCAGTGAACATCGACGTCGTGCGGTTACGCAGTCCAGACTCACGCACGACGCGCACTGCGGCGGCGACTGCGTCGTGCACAGACGCATCGTCTGCAGCTGCTGCGCCTCCGCTCGGAGACACGCTGAACGCAACGAGCATCAGCACCCAACCTTCCATGCACTCTTCTCAGCATTCGCGCCCTCGGAATTGAAGGACGTGACCGAGCTCAGTTTCGGATGAATCACGGTGTGACAGTGCCGCGAAGAAGTTTCATGAACGTTGCCCCGCTGTCCCTATCATCCCAAGCGGCCCGGATATGTTGCGTTAGTGCTGCAACATCTTTCGCGACCGTACTCGGCCAGAGGTTTGGGTTGTAATCCTCAACACGAAGCATGTGATCTACATCAAATATCGCACCCGTGCCTTTGGCCCGGATAAGAGCCACCGGCTTATCCGCGTTCATACGCATACCTAGTTCGAAGAGAACGTTTGGATTATGCTCTGTTAGGTCAGCCACAACTAGATCAGCTTCGAGCAGCTCATTGACAATGGTTGACTGGATGATGTCCGAGCCCTGACGTTTAGCCGTTCGAACGGTGAAACCGGCATCCACAATCGCGGGCGTTAGCAAGGAAGTCAGGACCTCCTCGAAGAACCCAATGGGCTGCGCATCGGTGTGCTCCGTGAAGGGCATCGCCACGAAGCACACCAGCTCCCCGCTTTGCCCTCCACTCGCGGTAGCCGCCGGTGCAGCCACGAAGACCGAGGAAGGTTGAGGAGAGGTAGATTGGGCGACGACATCTTGGCGGAAGTCATTGCCTATGCCGACGAAACGAGCATTCTTTTCGAACAGATCGATGAATTCCGGCACAACGGACTCGTCGAGGCCAAAAGTCTGTATGAGTGTGTTGGAGCGGAACGGCTCTTCTGGCAGGTTGCTTCCGCCGTAGTGCTCGACCACTTTGCGAAATAGCTCGACCCGAAGAAATGCCTCACGCAACGCTTGCTCATTTTCACCTGGGAAGCTAGGCGAAACGATCCTCCGCCCCAGGTCCGCGATCGAGATTTCCGGCGACGAATTGATCCCGTCCGTCAGACCGAAATCTCGGGCAGAAGCCGAGAGGTAGAAGAAGTTGGAAGACCGCCCTGTCCCCATCCCGAGCGCCCCGGAAACCTCTGACGGCGCCCAGGGCTGACCGCCGTTCTTTTCCTTGATGGCCTTCGGTACCCGGAGAGCTTGTTCTAGAGTGCGCCTCGGGAACGGGCGGGGCACCGACACACGGCGCGTACGTGTAGTGGGCTCCGCAGGCGCGGAATCACCGTCGCCCGCTGCGCCAACTTCTGGCACGTCGTCCTCTGCGCGCTCATCTTCTGGCAACTCGAACTCCCTCGATCGACTTCCCCCGCGGACCGCGAGTCGCTCTCATCTTGTCATATACACTTAGGACCTATCGCGCCCTCGAGCTCGGTGAACATCGACGAGGTCCGGTTCGGCAGGCCACTCTCGCGGACGATGCGGACGGCGGCAGCGACGGCGTCGTGCACGGAGCCGTCCGACTGTGCAGCGGGCCCACCGGAGGGAGCGACGGAGAAGGCGACGATCATGCGCCCATCCTGCCCCGCCGACCGTCGGCACGCGCGCCGTCGCCGCGTGGGCGCCGTCATCCCGCGAGCGAGCCGTCCCCCCGCGCGTCGACCGCGCCCGACCCACGCGCTCCGACGCGGCGCCCCGGCACCATAGCCACGTCGGGGCCGCGCAGTCCCATCCGCACGAGCACGACCACGGCCCAGACGAGCGCCGCGACCTCGAGGGCGTTCCGCACCGTGAGCACCACGAGGATCCAGGGCTGCAGCGTGAGCACCTGGTCGTAGAAGCCCGGGTAGACGAGCTGCGTCAGCACGGCGGTCGGCAGCGCGGCGATCGCCACCGGCACGAACCGCCGCGCGCTCGGCGATCCGGCCACCAGCCCCCAGACGACCGGCACGGCGAACCAGCCGATGTACTGCGGCGAACCGACCTTGTTCGTCGCGATGAGCGCGGCGACGAACAGCAGCGCGAGCACCGGCGCGAGCTCGACCCGTCGCGCGCCGCGGTGCGCTGCCCAGAGCGCGAGCGCGACGCCGGCGAGGACGACGACGGCCATCAGCGGTGTCGACACCGCCGCGGCCAGGTGGGTACCGGCTCCGGAGACGCCGAAGGTCAGGATGTCCTGGTCGTAGAACACGGCGGCGCCGGGCTCCCCGGCGGCGGCCGCCCACAGGAAGGGGGTCGCGAGCGGAGCCTCGATCTGCAACCCGCGGCCGGTCTGCTCGGTCACGAAGGACAGCAGGTACGGCGCGCCACCCCACAGCACGTCCACGAGCACGATGAGCCCGGTGACCACGAGGGCGCCGCTGAGCACCGGCCCGCGGTGTCCGCGGCGCAGCAGGAGCAGGACGACGACCAGGGCGGCGGGCCAGACCTTCGTCCAGGCCCCGGCGGTGAAGAGCGCGGAGGCGACGGCCGGCCGTGTGACGACGAACGCGACGCCGATCAGCGCGAGCACGGTCGCGACCGTGTCGATGCGGCCGAGCGCGATCGGCCCGAGCGCGAGCAGGAAGACGAGCCACCACCAGACGACGCGGACACCGGGCGCCGCGCGACCGACCGGCCGGGAGCGCATCGGCACGCCCACCCGGAAGCGCCACAGGAACGCGCACGCCACCGCGTCGAGCAGCACCATGAGCAGCATCCAGCCCGTGGCGATCGAGGGGGTGCCACCGAGCGCGGCGGCGGCCATCGGCACGATCGCCAGGATCGGGTAGACCCACTCGCCGTCGATCCCGACCCAGAAGTGGGCCGAGTGGCCGGTCTCGATCCACCGTCGGTAGGTGATGGTGACGTCCCCGAGGGGCAGGTTCGCCGACGTCCAGGTGAGCCACCACAGCACGGCGTGCACGAGGGCGAACGCGGCCACGAAGCCCCCGAGCTCGATCCACCGCGTCCTCTGCACCGGACGAGCGTAGCGGCCGGGATCCACAGGTTCCCCCAACCATGACGTGTCACCGTTCTGCCCGTGACCACCGACACCCCGCGCAAGCGCCGCAAGGCCGTCATCTGGATCTCCGTCGTCGCCGCCGTCGTCGTCCTCGCCGTCGTCGGCGTGGTCGTCGGCACGAAGGTGTACACGAACAGCGAGAACGCGAAGGCCTCGGCCGCCCCGTCCGTCGCGGCCAGCCGTCAGGCCTCCACCCTCGACACAGCGGACCTGTCCGGGGCGTGGACCGTCGGCGGCGACTCCGAGGCCGGCTACCGCGTCCACGAGGTCCTCAACGGCTCGGACGTGACGGTCACCGGCCGCACCGACAGCGTCTCGGGCAGCGCCACCGTCGACGGCACGTCCATCACGAAGGCGACGATCACGGTGCAGGTCGCCGACATCGCCACGGACTCCGACCAGCGCGACTCGTACTTCCGCGACTCGGCCCTGGACACCTCCGCCTTCCCGGAGGCGACCTTCACGCTCACCGAGCCCGTCGCCGACGCGGTGCCGAGCGGTTCGGACACCAAGACGGTCCGCGCTTCCGGCGAGCTGACGATGCACGGCGTCACGAAGGACGTCACCGCGGAGCTCCAGATCGGTCTGAACGGCGACGGCGTCGACATCTCCGGATCGATCCCGGTCACCTTCTCCGACTTCGACGTGCAGGCCCCGAGCCTCGGCTTCGTCACGGTCGACGACTCGGGCGCGGTCGAGTTCCTGGTGCACGCCACCCCCGCGAACTGACGTCCGCGACGCACCGCACGTCCGTGCCGTGCGCACCGGCGGACGGGAGGCCCGGCGCCAGCTGGCACCGGGCCTGCCGTCCGCCGGGTGGTCGCGTCGACGGCACGTGACCCGTCTCCGGCGCCGGTCAGCGGTCCCGCTCCCCCGGATCCGCGGACGCCCGGTTCGCCGGTGGCCCCTGCCGGAGGCGGTCCGCGTCCCCGCCCGACCCGAGCAGTGCGAGACGCCCCTGGTCACTTGGTCAGCCGGCAGTCGGGAGGCGAGCCGCCGGTCGGAGTGGCGTCATGACGACGTCGAAGCAGGGGCGACAGCCGGAATGCCCCCGGTTGCGGGTCGCGACGATGTGAACGCTGCTCACATGCTCAGCCGGTCCGCAGTCTGAACAGGGGAACCCGATGACCGACTTCCAGCAAGCGCCCTACGCGCCTGGGTCTCACCGCCCTGATCGTCGGCATCGTCGCGATCGTCGGATGTGCCATCCCGTTCGTGAACTTCGTGTCGATCTTCCTCGGCCTCGTCGCGGTCGTTCTCGGCATCGTCGGACTCGTGCAGAAGAACCGCACGCGCGGCCTCGCCATCGCCGGGACGATCATCGGCGGTCTCGCGCTCATCGTCGGCATCGCGACCGCTTCGATCTACGCGGCCGCGGTCGACTCGGTGTCGAAGTCGCTCGAGACGTCGGCACCGGTCGCGACCGAGGATGCCGCGTCAGAACCTGCCGCCGCCCCCACGGAGGAGCCGTCCGAGGAGCCGTCCGAGGAAACGTCGGAGAGCCAGGCGGCCGCTGACGTCCCGGCCGAGTACACGTCCGCGCTGAACTCGGCGCAGAGCTACTCCGAGATCATGCACATGTCGAAGGAAGGCATCCGGGCACAGTTGACGTCGGACGTCGCGGACAAGTTCTCCGACGAGGCCGCGGCGTACGCAGTCGACCACGTCGACGCTGACTGGAACGCGAACGCGCTCGCCACGGCGAAGGACTACCAAACGACCATGAGCATGTCCCCGGAAGCGATCCGGGACCAGCTCACCAGTGACGTCGCCGACAAGTTCACCCAGTCGGAAGCGGACTACGCGGTCGCGCACCTCGACGACTGATCGTCCCAGCGTCCTGGAACGCCCCGCCCCTCCACCGAGGGGCGGGGCGTTCCTCGTCGGGGCTCGTGACGGACGATGGCGCCGCCGCGCGCACCTGTCGGAGCCGGACAGACGTCCTTCGAATGGCGACCTCGACGAGGAACAGGCGGAGCCGCGCCCCTCACGAGCGCGCGGCACGGGCGAGGTCGTAGCCTCGTCGGCATGGACGAGACCGCTCCACAGACCGTCGAAGCCGCCGTCGCCGTCGTCGGGCCGGGCGCGATCGGTGCCACCGTCGCGGCGGTGCTGCACGAGGCCGGTCGGACGCCCTTCCTCGCCGGGCGGACGGCACGCGCGGAGCTCGTCGTCGACCTGGGCGGCACCGAGGTGACCGTGCCCGGTCCGGTGCACACCGACCCCGTCGCACCGACCCCGACCGCCGACGTGGTGTTCCTCGCGGTGAAGGCGACGCAGAACCGGGCGGCCGCACCCTGGCTGGCGGCACTGTGCGGTCCGGACACCGTGGTCTGCGTCCTGCAGAACGGCATCGAACAGGTGTCGACGGTCGCGCCGCTCGTGCCGCGCGGCCGCGTCGTGCCGGCCGTCGTCTGGTTCCCCGCCCGGACCCGCCCGGACGGTTCGGTGGAGCTCCGGGCCACACCCCGGCTGACGCTGCCGCGCGGCACCGCGGGCGTCGACACCGTGCAGGCAGCGCTCGCGGGCACGCGCTGCACCGTCGAGGCCGCCGACGACTTCCGGACACTCGCCTGGCGGAAGCTGCTGCAGAACGCGGCGGCCGGGCTCATGGTCCTGACCGGCCGCCGGTCGGGCATGTACGCCCGTGACGACGTCGGCGCGCTGACGCTGGCCTACCTCGCCGAGGCCGCGGCGGTCGCCCGCGCCGACGGGGCAGTGCTCGACGACGACGAGCCCGGACGGATCCTGCAGGGCTTCCGCGACTCCCCGGCCGACGCGGGCACGTCGATCCTGACGGACCGCGAGGCCGGCCGGCCCCTGGAGTGGTCGGTGCGGAACGACGTCCTGCGCCGCCGCGCCCGCCGGTACGGCCTGCCCACCCCGATCGGCGACGTCGTCGTGCCGCTGCTCGCCGCCGCGAGCGACGGGCCCGGCTGAGCGTCGGTCGCGCGCGTCACGCCCGTGACGTGACCGGGGACGGACGGACGGACGGGAGGCTGGTGCCAGCGGGCGCCGTGCCTCCCGTCCGTCGGTGCGGACGTCCAGGGCACGCACCGGCGCGCTCGCCGGCGCGGGCGGAGCGCTACCCGCGTGCGTCGCCGTCGACCACGAGGTCGCGGACGACGCCCGGCAGCGCCGCGACGAGTGCCGTCATCGGGAAGGGTCCCCCGCCGGACGCCCGCCGTGCGGCCAGGCCGTGCACCACCGCGGCGGAGGCCGCCAGGTGGGCGAGGTCGGACGGCGTCAGCGACGAGCCGGACGCCTCCGCCGCACCCTGCCGCGCGGCGACGAGCGCACCGACCACCCCGCCGAGCACGTCCCCGGCGCCGGCGGCCGCGAGCCACGGCGTCGCCGACGAGGCGACCAGGCGCACGGAACCGTCCGGGGTGACCACGTGGGTCCGCTCGCCCTTGAGGAGCACGACGCTGCCGGTCTGCTCGGCGGCACGGAGCGCCGCGGCGGGGGGGTCGGCCTCGACGGACTCGCGGGAGGCGCCGAGCAGCGTCGCGGCCTCGCCCGCGTGCGGGGTCAGCACGGCGAGCGGCCCGAGGTCGACGAGCGGGATCGCGCCGGCGTCGACGACCACCGGGACACCGTCGTCGGACGCGTGACCGAAGGCGTCGGCGGTCGCCGGGTCGAGTTCGCCGAGGGACCCGGCCGAGATCCCGGAGCCCACCAGCCAGGCCTGCACGCGGCCGACGCCGACGACGCTCTCCGGGCGGCGGGTGAGCACGTGGTCGGACGCGCGGTCGGGTCCGACGTAGCGGACCATGCCGACGCCGGTGTGCACGGCGGCGTCGACGCCCAGCACCGCGGCGCCGGGGTACCGGTCCGAGCCCGTCGCCACGCCGAGCACCCCGCGGCGGTACTTGGTGGACTCCCCGGTCGGCGCGGTGACCCACGCGGCGGCATCGGACGGACGGACGGGCACGAAGTCGTTCACCGCGCCCACGTTACGGTGGAGCGCATGAGCCTGTTCCTGCCCGGTCGCGTGGTGGTCTTCGACTACGGCGAGGTGATCAGCCGGACGCCGCACGCCTCGCGTGAAGCCCTCGTCGAGCTGACCGGCGTGCCGGCCGACGAGCTGTTCCCCGTGTACCAGGAGCTCCGGCACGACCTGGACCGCGGCGACCTGTCCGTCGTGGCGTACTGGCGTGCCATCGCCGAACGGACCGGACGGTCCTGGAGCATCTCCGAGATCCACCGGTTCTGGGCGGTCGACTTCACCGGGTGGTTCGAGGTCGAGCCGGCGACCCTCGAGGTCGTCGAGGAGTTGCACGACGCCGGCACCCGCCTGGCACTGCTCTCGAACGCGGGCTTCGACTTCGGCGACCCGTACCGCCGGTCGCCGATGGGCTCGTTGTTCGAGACCGTCGTGGTGAGCGCCGAGGAGCACGTCCTGAAGCCCGACGCATCCATCTACCGCGACACCTGCGCGCGACTGGGAATCGAACCCGCGCAGATGGTGTTCGTGGACAACAGGGCCGAGAACGCCGCCGGCGCGGAAGCGATCGGGGCGGTCGGCCACCACTACACGTCGTCGGCGTCACTGCGGTCGTTCCTGACGGAACTGGCCGAGCAGCCGGCGCCCGTCATCTGAGGAGTCCCGCGTGACGCACGCCCTGTTCGAACCGATCACCATCCGCGACCTGACCGTCCGCAACCGCATCTGGGTCTCGCCGATGTGCCAGTACTCGGTCGACGCGCAGGACGGCGTCCCGACGCCGTGGCACCTCGTGCACCTGGGCGGGTTCGCGAAGGGCGGGGCCGGCGCGGTCGTCGTCGAGGCCACGGGCGTCGTGCCGGAGGGACGGATCACCCCGCAGGACCTCGGCCTCTGGAACGACCAGCAGCGTGACGCCTTCAGGCCGATCGTCGACTTCCTGCACGAGCAGGGCGCGGCGGCGGGCATCCAGCTCGCGCACGCCGGCCGCAAGGCGTCGACCTTCCGCCCGTGGGACACCGAGCGCGGCACCGTCCCCGCCGACCGGGGCGGCTGGAGCACCGTCGCGCCGTCGGCCGAGGCGTTCGACGGCCACGACGTGCCGCGCGAGCTCGCGACCGAGGACATCCGCGTCGTCGTGCTCGCCTTCGCGCAGGCCGCCCGCCGGGCCGTCGAGGCCGGGTTCGACCTGGTCGAGCTGCACGCCGCGCACGGCTACCTGCTGCACCAGTTCCTGTCGCCGCTGAGCAACCACCGCACCGACTCGTACGGCGGCTCGCTCGAGAACCGCGCCCGCGCGCTCCTCGAGGTCGTCGACGCCGTCCGCGCCGAGGTCGGCGCAGGCTTCCCGATCGTCGTCCGCTTCTCGGCGACCGACTGGGTCGACGGCGGGCTGACGCTCGACGAGACCACGCAGGTCGCCCGCTGGGCCGCCGAGCACGGCGCCGACCTGGCCGACGTCTCGACCGGTGGCAACGTCGCGAGCGCGCCGATCCCGGTCGGCCCCGGCTACCAGGTCCCGCACGCCGCCGCCGTCAAGCGCGACGCCGGCATCGGCACCATCGCCGTGGGCATGATCTCCGAGGCCTTCCAGGCCGAGCAGATCGTCGCGACCGGCCAGGCCGACGTCGTGATGATCGGGCGCGAGATGCTCCGCGACCCCGGCTTCGCCCTGCGCGCCGCCGTCGAGCTCGGGGTGTCGGTGGACTACGAGCCGCAGCAGTACCACCGCGCCCGGGTGACGGCCTGAGCCCGGTTCCTGTACGGACTCTCGGCCGGGCGACGGAGCAGGCAGTACGATGAGCAGCACTGTGGACGATCCCCCGAACAGTTCTTCGCCTCACTCATCCGTCGCTCACTCGGTGAGCTGCACTGCCTCGCGCCCGGCGGGAGGTGAATCATGAGTCCGATCGACGTCGTCATGCTGATCGGCGGCATCCTGCTGACGCTCGGCACCGGTGTGTTCGTCGCGTCCGAGTTCGCGCTCGTCAACCTCGACCGCGCCGAGGTCGAGGCACGCCGCGACCGCGGTGAGTCCGGCCTGTCGCCGGTCATCGGTGCGCTGAAGGTCACCTCGACGCACCTGTCGAGCGCGCAGCTCGGCATCACGCTCACCACGCTGCTGACCGGGTACCTGCTCGAGCCCTCGATCGCGAAGCTGCTCGAGGCCCCGTTCCTCGCGATGGACCTGCCGCAGGGCGTCGTCGAGACCGTCGGCTCGATCGTGGCGCTCGTCATCGCGACCCTGCTGTCGATGATCCTCGGCGAGCTCGTGCCGAAGAACTTCGCGCTCGCGCTGCCCCTGCAGACCGCGAAGCTCGTCGTGCCGCTGCAGATCGCGTTCACGACGGTCTTCAAGCCGGCGGTCGCGCTGCTCAACGGCACCGCGAACGCCGTGCTCCGGTCGATGGGCATCGAGCCGCAGGAAGAGCTGTCCGGTGCCCGCAGCGCCGAGGAGCTCACGTCGCTGCTGCGCCGGTCGGCGTCCGAGGGCTCCCTCGAACAGGACACCGCGACGCTGCTCGAACGCACGATCTCGTTCTCCGAGCTGAGCGCCAGCGACGTGATGACCCCGCGCCCCCGGCTCTCGACCATCCGGGTGTCCGAGTCCGCCGAGGACGTCATCGCACTGGCCCGCAAGACCGGCTTCAGCCGCTTCCCCGTCATCGAGGAGGACGCTGACGACGTCGTCGGCATCGTGCACGTCAAGCAGGCCGTGGCGGTCCCGCGCGAGAAGCGCCCGGAGGTCCCCGTCGGCGCGCTCATGACCGACGCCGAGCGCGTGCCCGAGACGATGCCCGGCGACACCCTGCTCGCCGAGGTCCGCGGCCGCGGCTACCAGATGGTCATCGTCGTCGACGAGTACGGCGGCACCGCCGGGGTCGTCACGCTCGAGGACCTCATCGAGGAGATCGTCGGCGAGGTCTCGGACGAGCACGACCGCGCCCGGATCGACGTCGTGCGCTCCCGTGACTGGCTGACCTTCCCCGGGCTGCTCCGTCCCGACGAGCTCGAGGACCGCGCCGGCGTGAAGGTCCCCGAGGACGGCCCCTACGAGACGGTCGGCGGCTTCGTGATGTCGACGCTCGGCCGGCTGCCCGTCGTCGGCGACGAGGTCCCGCTCGACGGCGGCGTGTTCCGCGTCGAACGGCTCGACGGCCGACGGATCGACCGCATCCGCTGGACCCCGACGCCCCCGTCCCAGGACACCGGAGCGACGGCGATCATCATCCCGTCCACCCGCAGCACCCCGAAGACCACGCCGGCGAAGACCACGACGAAGGGCGGCACCCGATGAGCTCCGACTGGTGGGGCATCTTCTGGCTCGTCGTCCTGTTGCTGGGCAACGCGTACTTCGTCGCGGCCGAGTTCGCCGTCATCTCCGCGCGCCGCTCGCAGATCGAGCCCCGGGCGGAAGAGGGCTCGAAGGCCGCGCAGATGACCCTGTGGGCGATGGAGCACGCGACCCGCATGCTCGCCACCACCCAGCTCGGCATCACGGTCTGCTCGCTGCTCATCCTGAACGTCTCCGAGCCGGCGATCCACCACCTGCTCGAGGTGCCGCTGCACCTGACCGGCTGGAGCGTCGAGGTGATCGGCACCGTGGCCTTCGTGTTCACGCTGCTGCTCGTGTCGTTCCTGCACGTGGTGTTCGGCGAGATGGTCCCGAAGAACATCTCGTTCTCGATGCCGGACCGCGCCGCACTGCTGCTCGTGCCGACGCTCTGGTACATCGGCCACGGCCTGCACTGGGTCATCGTCGGCCTGAACGAGGTCGCGAACGCCGTGCTCCGCGTGTTCCGGGTCGAGCCGAAGGACGAGGCCGTCAGCGCCTACACGGTGGAGGAGGTCCAGACCATCGTCGAGCAGTCCCGCCGCGAGGGCACACTGACCGACGACGGCAAGCTCGCCCTGGCGTTCGAGTTCACCGAGAAGAAGGTCAAGGACGTCGCCGTGCCGATGGCCGAGCTCGTCACCCTGCCCGAGGACGCCACCCCCGGCGACGTCGAGCGTGCGGTGGCGCAGCGCGGGTTCTCGCGCTACGTGCTCGTCGGTGACGACGGCTCCCCCACCGGCTACGTGCACGTGAAGGACGTCATCGACCTGCGCCCGGACGAGTTCGACGACCCGGTGCCGCCGAAGCGCATCCGCCAGCTCATCTCGCTCTACACCGAGATGGACCTGGAGGACGCGCTCGCGACCATGCGGGCGGCCGGCCGCCACGTGGCGCGCGCCTTCGACGCGGACGGCCGCACGACCGGCGTGCTCTTCCTCGAGGACATCCTCGAGGAACTCGTCGGCGAGGTCGAGGACGCGACCCGACGCCGGTAGACGCGACCGGAGAACGGACGGGAGGCACGGTGCCGGCTGGCACCGTGCCTCCCGTCCGTCGCGTGGCCGCGTTCACCCCCGCGAAAGCGACAGATCCCTGCGGAACGTTCGCAGGGATCTGTCGCTTCCGCGGGAGGGGCAGCGGGAGCTCCTACCAGCTGACGGGGAGCGGCTTGCCCTCTTCGTAGCCGGCGGCGGACTGGATGCCCACCAGCGCGCGCTCGGCGAACTCGGCCATCGAGGACGCCCCGGCGTAGGTGGCCGAGCTGCGGACGCCGGTCGTGATCATGTCGAGCAGGTCCTCGACGCTCGGACGCTCCGGGTCGAGGTAGATCGTCGAGGACGAGATCCCCTCGGCGAAGAGCGCCTTGCGGGCCCGCTCGTACGGGTCGAGCCGCTCGAAGCGCTCACGGACGGCCTTCGCCGAGGCCATGCCCCAGCTCTCCTTGTACGCCTTGCCCGCGGCGTCGCGGCGGAGCACACCCGGCGCCTCGAGGGTGCCGGCGAACCACGAGCCGATCATCACGGCGGACGCACCGGCCGCGAGCGCGAGTGCGACGTCGCGCGGGTACCGCACCCCGCCGTCGGCCCAGACGTGCGCGCCGAGCGACCGGGCGGCCGCGGCGGTCTCGAGCACGGCGGAGAACTGGGGGCGGCCGACCGCGGTCATCATGCGGGTGGTGCACATCGCACCCGGTCCGACGCCGACCTTGACGATGTCGGCACCGGCGTCGACCAGGTGCGCGACCGCGTCGGCGGTGACCACGTTGCCCGCCACGAGCGGGATCCCCAGGCCGAGTCCGGCGACGGTGCGCAGGGCGCGGAGCATGCCCTCCTGGTGGCCGTGCGCGGTGTCGAGCACGAGGACGTCGACGCCGGCGGCGGCGAGGGCCTGGGCCTTCGCCGCGACGTCGCCGTTGATGCCGATCGCGGCGGCGACGCGGAGGCGTCCGGAGGCGTCGACCGCCGGCGTGTAGATGTCGGAGCGGATCGCGCTCGTCTGACTGACCGTGCCGACGACCCTGCCGTGCCGGACCACCGGTGCGAAGTCGACGCCGGCGGCGCTCAGCACGTCGTACACGTGACGGGGCGTCCCGGCGTCGTCGGCGTCGATCGCCGTCGAGGCGCCGTGCAGCAGGTCGCCGAGCGTCGCGTCGGGGCCGGCGTCGCCGAGCCGACCGGCGGGGACGCAGCCGAGGTACTCGCCGTCGGCGTCGCGGACGACGACACCGCGGCCGGCGACGGGCAGGAGCTGCTCGAGGGCCTCGGCGACGGTGGTCGACGCGCCCATGTCGTAGGCGGTGTCGAACGCGACCGGCTGGTCCTTCACCCAGCGGATCGCGGCGTCGAGGTCCTGCAGGTGCATGTCCTGCGGGAGCACCCCGAGGCCACCGCGGCGGGCGAGGGTCGCGGCGAGGCGCGGGCCGGTGACCGAGTTCATGTTGGCGCTGACGATCGGGATGGTGGCACCGCTGCCGTCACCCGCCGAGAGGTCGACGTCGAACCGGCTCGTCACCCCGGAACGGCTGGGGACGAGGAAGACGTCGGAGTAGGTCAGGTCGTGCGTCGGCCGGGTCTCGTAGAACCTCATGCACGCCACTGTACGGCTCCCCGCGGACCCCGGACCGGGGCCGACCCGCGCCGCGCCTGACACGGAACGGACATGTCCGAGCGGCTAGGCTTGGCACCTGTGCGGGGCAGGGTTGCTCCGCACGACACACACGAGCATCTATCGACGGAGAGTGGGCGATCGGCTGTGTCGAGCCATCTGACGGGAACGGACGAGACCGCGGGCGAATTCGGGGCGAACGAGTGGCTCGTCGACGAGCTCTACGAGCAGTTCGTCGCGGACAAGGAGTCGGTCGACAAGTCCTGGTGGCCGGTCCTCGAGAGCTACCACCGCACGCAGACCGGTGACGCCCCGCCCGCCCCGCAGCAGCCGGCCGCCCCCGCCGAGCAGCCGGCAGCGCCGCAGTCGAGCGTGCCGCAGCAGCAGGGCGGCCCGATCCAGGCCAAGACGACGTCGCGCCAGCCGACGCCGCCGCCGATCCCGGCCGAGGCGAACGACGCCGCCGACGACCACGACGAGACCCACGAGGACGTGGCGACCCCGCTCCGCGGCATGGCGAAGACCCTGGCCTCGAACATGGACGCCTCGCTGTCGGTGCCGGTCGCGACGAGCGTCCGGACGATCCCGGCGAAGCTGATGATCGACAACCGGATCGTCGTCAACAACCACCTGCGGCGGGCCCGCGGCGGCAAGATCTCGTTCACGCACCTGATCGGGTGGGCGATGGTGCAGGCGCTGAAGGACTTCCCGAGCCAGAACGTGTTCTACGAGGAGCGCGACGGCAAGCCGTTCGTCGTCACCCCGGCGCACGTCAACCTCGGCATCGCGATCGACGTCCCGAAGAAGGACGGCACCCGCTCGCTCCTGGTGCCGAGCATCAAGCGCGCCGAGACCCTGACCTTCGGGCAGTTCCTCTCCGCCTACGAGGACCTCGTCAAGCGCGCCCGTGACAACAAGCTCACCCCGGCCGACTTCCAGGGCACGACGATCTCGCTCACGAACCCGGGCGGCATCGGCACCGTGCACTCGGTCCCCCGCCTGACGAAGGGCCAGGGCTCGATCATCGGCGCCGGCGCGCTCGAGTACCCCGCGCAGTTCCAGGGATCGGCGGCGAAGACGCTCGTCGAGCTCGGCATCGGCAAGACCATCACCCTGACGAGCACCTACGACCACCGGGTCATCCAGGGTGCCGGGTCGGGCGAGTACCTCAAGCACGTCCACGAGCGGCTCATCGGCGAGCACGGCTTCTACGAGGGCATCTTCGCGGCGCTCCGGATCCCGTACAAGCCGATCCAGTGGGCGAACGACATCAACGTCGACCTCGCGCACCGCGTGAACAAGACGGCACGCGTCCAGGAGCTCATCAACAGCTTCCGGGTGCGCGGGCACCTGATGGCCGACATCGACCCGCTCGAGTACCGCCAGCGCACGCACCCCGACCTCGAGATCGAGAGCCACGGGCTGACCTTCTGGGACCTCGACCGCGAGTTCGTCACGGGCGGCCTGGCCGGCACCACCTCGGCGCCGCTCCGCGACGTGCTCGGGATCCTGCGCGACGCCTACTGCCGCACGGTCGGCATCGAGTACATGCACATCCAGGACCCGGAACAGCGGCGCTGGGTGCAGGAGCACATCGAGGTGCCGTACTCGAAGCCGTCGAAGGACGAGCAGCTCCGCGTCCTCGGCAAGCTCAACGAGGCCGAGGCGTTCGAGACCTTCCTGCAGACGAAGTACGTCGGCCAGAAGCGCTTCTCGCTCGAGGGCGGCGAGTCGACCATCGCGTTCCTCGACACGCTCATCCAGCACGCCGCCGCGACCGGGCTCGACGAGGTCGCGATCGGCATGGCGCACCGCGGTCGCCTCAACGTCCTGACGAACATCGCCGGCAAGACCTACGGCCAGATCTTCCGCGAGTTCGAGGGGTCGTCGCTGCCGGGCTCCGTGTCCGGGCAGGGCTCGGGCGACGTCAAGTACCACGTGGGCACCGAGGGCGTGTTCCGCGCGAGCGACGGCAGTGCCATCCCCGTGACGATCGCTGCGAACCCGTCCCACCTCGAGGCCGTCGACGGCGTGCTCGAGGGCATCGTCCGCGCGAAGCAGGACCGCGAGGCCCCCGGCACCTTCGGGGTGCTGCCGGTCCTGGTGCACGGCGACGCGGCCATGGCCGGCCAGGGCGTCGTGGTCGAGACGCTGCAGATGTCGCAGCTGCGCGGGTACCGCACCGGCGGCACCGTCCACCTGGTCATCAACAACCAGGTCGGCTTCACGACGCCCCCGGAGTCGGCCCGGACGTCGGTGTACTCCACGGACGTCGCCAAGACGATCCAGGCGCCGATCTTCCACGTGAACGGCGACGACCCCGAGGCCGTCGCCCGCGTCGCCGAACTCGCCTTCGCCTACCGCGAGCAGTTCCACCGCGACGTCGTGATCGACCTCATCTGCTACCGGCGCCGCGGACACAACGAGGGCGACGACCCCTCGATGACCCAGCCGCTCATGTACAACCTCATCGAGGCGAAGCGCTCCGTCCGCACGCTGTACACCGAGGCCCTCGTCGGCCGCGGCGACATCACGCAAGAGGAGTACGACGAGGCGCACCGCGACTTCCAGGACCGCCTGGAGCGTGCCTTCGCCGAGACCCACGAGGCGCAGACCGGCACGATCCCGGTCATCGAGGTCGACGACGACGGTGCCGTGCAGGGTCTCGAGCGTCCCGCCGCCCAGCGGGACGACTCCGAGGTCGAGGTGCACGAGACCGCGGTCTCCGAGGACCTGGTCCGTGCCGTCGGCGACGCGCACAGCAACCCGCCGGCCGGCTTCTCCATCCACCCGAAGCTGCAGCAGCTGCTCGCCAAGCGCACCGAGATGACGCGCAACGGCGGCATCGACTGGGCGATGGCGGAGCTGACGGCGATCGGCTCGCTCCTGGTCGAGGGCAAGCCCGTCCGGCTCGCCGGGCAGGACGCCCGACGCGGCACCTTCGTCCAGCGGCAGTCGGTGTTCCACGACCGGTCGAACGGCCAGGAGTGGCTGCCGCTGTCGAACCTCACCGAGGACCAGGCCCGCTTCTACGTCTACGACTCGCTGCTCAGCGAGTACGCGGCGATGGCGTTCGAGTACGGCTACTCGGTCGAGCGGCCCGAGGCGCTGGTCATGTGGGAGGCCCAGTTCGGCGACTTCGCGAACGGCGCCCAGACGGTCATCGACGAGTTCATCTCGTCCGCCGAGCAGAAGTGGGGGCAGCGCTCCGGCCTGGTGCTCCTGCTCCCGCACGGATACGAGGGCCAGGGGCCGGACCACTCGTCGGCCCGCATCGAGCGCTACCTGCAGCTGTGCGCCGAGGACAACATGATCGTCGCCCGGCCCTCGACGCCGGCGTCGTACTTCCACCTGCTCCGCCGGCAGGCCTGGGCCCGGCCGCAGAAGCCCCTCGTGGTGTTCACGCCGAAGGCCATGCTCCGGCTGCGCCAGGCGACGAGCGCCGTGCAGGACTTCACGACCGGCACGTTCGAGACCGTCCTCGACGACGACCGCATCGTCGACCGGTCCGCCGTGCGCCGCGTCGTGCTGCACTCCGGCAAGGTGCACCACGACCTGCGCGCCGAGGTCGACAAGCGGGGGGTCACCGACGTCGCGCTGGTCCGGCTCGAGCAGCTCGCACCGCTCCCCCTCGAGCGCATCCTCGAGGTGCTCGCCGGCTACCCGGACGCCGACGTCGTCTGGGCGCAGGAGGAGCCGGAGAACCAGGGCGCGTGGCCGTTCGTGTGCATGAACCTGTCGCCGCACCTGGACGGCCGGCCGCTGTCGGTCGCCGCTCGTCCGGCGAGCGCCGCACCGGCGACCGGGTCGTCGAAGCGCTCCGCCCAGGAGGCCTCCGACGTCATCGGCCGAGCACTGCGCTAGCCACCGCCGCGAGCACACCGCAACGACCACTGCGCCCC
>NZ_MJGU01000013.1:0-1228 GCF_001864985.1 Curtobacterium sp. MMLR14_006
TCCTACGCGCGGAACAGCCCCTCGGCCTCAGCCTCGGCCTCGGCGCCCGCGCCCGCGGCCAGCTCGTCGTCGATCGGCAGCAGTCGCCGCGCCCCGTGCCCCTCGTCACCGAGCGCGTCGCCGGGGTTCACCACCGAGCAGGCCCCGAGCGAGACGCACCCGCACCCGATGCACTGCGTCATCTCCTGCTGCAACCGCTCGAGCTCGAGCTGCCGGGCCCGCAGCCGTGCGCGCCACCGCTCGTTCAGCCGGTTCCAGTCCCGCAGCGACGGCATCCGGTCGTCGGGCAGGGCCGCGAACTGCTCCGCGACCTCGCTGAGCGGGATGCCGAGCCGCTTGGCCACCTGGATGATCGCGATGCGGCGCTCGACGTGCCGCGGGTACATGCGGGTGCCGCCGTCCGTGCGCTCGGGCCGGATCAGGCCCTTGCGCTCGTAGAAGTGCAGGGCCGACGCGGCGACGCCGGTGCGCCGGACGATCTCGCCGATCGGCAGCAGGTCGGTCGGTCGTGGCTGCTGGATCTCGACCATGGTCGAGATCCTACGGCCGGCTACCGCTGCTGGAACGACTCCCAGAGCAGGAACGCCGTGAACAGCACGAACGGCGCGCACGCCAGCACGTTGAGCCACCGGTGCGCGACGACCACGGCGACGAACTCGCGCAGGAACGCACTCGGCACGTAGTAGGCGGCCGTGCGCGCGCCGACGACCTGCGCCGGCAGGTCGAGCCGCCGGGCCAGGGTCGCGGCGCGGAGCACGTGGTAGTCGTTCGTCACGACGACGACCTGCCCGTCACGGCCCGCCTCGGTCTGCACGGCCCGCGAGTACGCCAGGTTCTCGCGGGTGTTCCGCGACGCGGTCTCGGGCAGGACGTCCTCGGTGTCGGCGCCGTTCGCGAGCAGGTACTCGGCCATCGCCGCGCCCTCGGGCCGGGGGCTCGTCGTCGCCCTGCCCGCCGGAGGGGATGAGCACCGGCCGCCGGCCCGCCGCCCGCTCGGCGCGGTAGATGCCGAGCCCGCGGTCGAGCCGGCTGCGGAGCAGGGGCGGCACCTCGCCGCGGACCAGCCCGGAGCCGAGCACGACGATCGCGTCGGGGGTCAGGCCGTGCCGCATCCGGCCGTAGACCACGGAGTAGACCGCGAACGCCACCAGGGCGACCGCGAAGTACCCGCACACGAACACCATGAGCACCGCGAGCGCGACACCGATCGCGTTCCAGGGCGAGGACG
>NZ_MJGU01000014.1:0-272 GCF_001864985.1 Curtobacterium sp. MMLR14_006
GCCGAAGACTTGACAACACAATTATTTCCCACACCTTAGGTGTGGGGCTCGCGTCCACTTTGTGGTTCCCGACAGACGATCGGGAATCGAAACTGAATAACTCAGCTACAGCTGGGACAGCTTTGAGACCAATGTACGATCTGGTCGAAGGTGTTCCGGTGGTCATAGCGAGAGGGAAACGCCCGGTCACATTCCGAACCCGGAAGCTAAGCCTCTCAGCGCCGATGGTACTGCAAGGGGGACCTTGTGGGAGAGTAGGACGCCGCCGGACT
>NZ_MJGU01000015.1:0-295 GCF_001864985.1 Curtobacterium sp. MMLR14_006
AGTGCGTCTGGTCCTTGAGAACTCAACAGCGTGCACATTGTCAATGCCAATTTATTGATTGACCTCGTGCCTGGTCGGCTTGCTGACCGGGTCATGATGCAATTCCTTTTGGATTGAAGATTGTCAGTAGACAGTCAACAGTCAGAATCAACTCGCTGACGCTTTCGGGTGTTGGTTGTAATTTTTTACGGAGAGTTTGATCCTGGCTCAGGACGAACGCTGGCGGCGTGCTTAACACATGCAAGTCGAACGATGATGCCCAGCTTGCTGGGCGGATTAGTGGCGAACGGGTGAG
>NZ_MJGU01000016.1:0-206 GCF_001864985.1 Curtobacterium sp. MMLR14_006
GCGGTGGTGCGGGGTGTTACTTGATCTGGGCGGTGATGGTGGCGGTGCCGACCAGGAGGCCGCGCTTGACGGCGTCGGTGCCGAAGGTCTTGTTCAGCAGGCCGGCGGCGTCCTCGGAGATGTGGACGGTGGTGCCGGTGAGGATGGCGTTGTCGCCCTCGAGCTGGAGGGGCTTGAGCGAGCCACCCCAGAGCTCGAACAGGTAC
>NZ_MJGU01000017.1:0-205 GCF_001864985.1 Curtobacterium sp. MMLR14_006
TTCGGGCTGCTGCTCGTGCCCCTGGCCGTCGTGGCCCTCGGCGTCGCGCTCATCGCCAACGGCGTCCAGATGCTCCGCGCCGAGGGGCGGAGCCTCGGCAACACGCTCTCGCTCGTCGCCGGCGTGCTCGTCTTCGTGCTGCCCGCGATCGCCGTCGCCCTGTTCGCCAGCACCCGCAGCGGTGCGTCCTCGCCCTGGAACGCGA
>NZ_MJGU01000018.1:0-384 GCF_001864985.1 Curtobacterium sp. MMLR14_006
CTGCAAAACCCATACGGTTTCCAATACCGCCTTCCGAGGCTTCGGTGGCCCCCAGGGCATGATGATCATTGAGCGGGCAATGGACGATATCGCCCGCCATCTCGGCATGGACCCGCTGGATGTGCGCAAGCGCAACCTGTACGGACCTGGCCGCGATGTAACCCACTATGGTCAAATCGTCGAGCAGCACGTTTTACCGGACCTGATCGACACGCTCGAGGCCAGCTCGGACTACCGTCAGCGTCGTACCGAGATTTCCAGGTTCAACAAAGAGAACTCGGTACTGAAACGGGGCTTGGCCCTGACACCGGTGAAGTTCGGCATTTCATTCACGGCCAAGCACCTCAACCAGGCCGGTGCACTGGTGCACGTTTACACCGATGG
>NZ_MJGU01000019.1:0-300 GCF_001864985.1 Curtobacterium sp. MMLR14_006
TATGTGACCTCTGCATCGTTGGTCGGGTCGTAAACCCCTTGGGTGGAGCTGGTCTCCACCCTTTTTGTGGTGCGCCAGGCATGGCGCGTAGCGCCTTGACGGGCGCTGTTCCGGTACAGGTGGTGCTGGCCGGATGACTTGGGGGTGCAAGTCCCCTGTGGACCCGGCAAGGGGAACCACTAGCCGGACGGCAAGGGTGTCCACCGCGAGGTGGAATCTGAAGGAAGCCGCAGGCAAAGCGCTGGCCCGACGAACAGGAATCGCATACGAGGCGGTCACACCGGGTAAGGCGGCCAATAT
>NZ_MJGU01000020.1:0-144609 GCF_001864985.1 Curtobacterium sp. MMLR14_006
CGGTCGAAGCGACGCGGGGCACGGTCGTCCCGGTCGAAGCGACGCGGAGCACGGTCGTCGCGGCGCTGGCCGGCGTCGCGCGGCTCCCAGTTCGGACGGGCCGGGCGGTCGCCCTGCGCCGAGCGGCCGCGACGCTCCTCGGCGTCCCAGCGCTGCTTCTGGCGCGGCTGCGACGGGTCGGCGGCGCGGAAGCCGCGGTGCTTGCTGCTGCGAGCGGCGGGGGTGCCGTTCGGGTGACGGACACGGTCGGAGGCGCGGTTGTCCGCGCCGCCCTTGTTGTACGGGGCCATGACTGCTTTCTCGGGTGCGCAACGTACCGCAGCGCCCGACAGCGACATCGGCGGGGGCTGCTTGCGGAGAGGGGGTTCATCCCGTCGCGATTCGACGTGATTCCAGCCCTCGAGCAACACACACCCAGCAGAAGTCCGTGATCACGATGTCACGGTGTCGAAGGCCGACCGGACGATCCTACGCGACCGGACGCCCCGGTACCAGCCCCGCCGGGACCGGCGGCCGTCCGCGCGGGGTGATCCGGGCCTCCTGACCGGCCTTCGACGACGCGCTCGCGCCCCTCAGGACTCGGCGAGCCGCTGCCGCTGCTCGGCGACGTCGAAGTCGGCCGCGGGCCACGACAGGTGCATGTCCTCGAGCGCGCGGAGCAGCAGCTGCTGCACGGCGAGCCGGGCGTACCACTTGCGGTTCGCCGGCACGACGTACCAGGGCGCCTGCGGCGTCGAGGTCCGGTCGAACACGATCTGGTAGGCCTCCTGGTACTCGTCCCAGCGCAGCCGCTCGTCGATGTCGGCGGGGTTGAACTTCCAGTGCTTGTCCGGGCGGTCGAGCCGATCGCCGAGCCGTTCGCGCTGTTCGTCCTTCGAGATGTGCAGCATGACCTTGACGACCGTCGTGCCCTGCTCGACGAGGCGCTGCTCGAAGTCGACGATCGCGCCGTAGCGACGTTCGATCTCGTCCGGCTCGGCGAACGACCGAACGCGCTGGATGAGGACGTCCTCGTAGTGGGACCGGTCGAACACGCCGAGCTGCCCCGCTTCCGGCAGCTGCCGCTCGATGCGCCACAGGAAGTCGTGCTGGCGTTCCTCGGCGGTCGGGACCTTGAAGCCGGCGTAGTGCACACCGTTCGGGTCGACCGCACCGACGACGTGCGAGACGATGCCGCCCTTGCCCGCGGTGTCCATCGCCTGCAGGACGAGCAGGACGCGTCGCTCGTCCCCACCGGTGGAGGCCGCGTACAGGCGCTCCTGCAGGGCGGCGAGCCGCGAGGAGCCGGCGGCGAGCGCCTCGAGGCCGTCGATCTTGCGGCCGGGGAAACCCGGCGTCGCGTCGGGGTCGACCTGGTCGAGGCGGAACCCGGGCTCGAGCCGCAACAGCGGCTCGGGGTCGGCGTTCCACGACTTGCGACTGCTCATGGGTCCTCCTGCGGTCCGGCGTCGCCCCTCATCCTGCACCACCGTGGTGACGAGCAGTGGCCCCGCTCGTCCGCCTGTGGACAACTGTCCCTCCTCCGCTCGGGTGACGTCCGGCGCGCTGCCTGCGGCTACCGTTGATCCGGTGAACCCCGGCCGCCGCACAGTGCTCGCACTCGTCGCAGCGGTCGTGGCGCTCGGGGTGGCGACCGGGTGCAGCACGGACCCGCTCGGCGACGGGAACACGACGGTCACCGCGGACAGCGTCATCTACCCGCTGTCGTTGCAGTACCACGGCATCGACGTGGTCGCCGACGTCCCCTACGGAGCCGACCCGCTCCAGCGCATGGACGTGTGCCTGCCCGCGGACAGCGAGCCGGAGACGTCGGCGACCCCGACCGCGACCCCCACGGCCGGTGCCTCCGCAGCACCGGACGACGCCGCAGCAGCGGCCGCCGCCGGTCCGGGCACCGGGCGTCCGGCCGTGATGATGATCCACGGCGGCAGCTGGTCGCACGGCGACAAGGCGACCGCGGCGTACCGGTCCGTCTGCCAGTACCTCGCCTCCGAGGGCTTCGTCACCTTCAACGTGGACTACCGGCTCGCGCCGACCGACCCGTTCCCGGCCGGCCTCGACGACGTCCGTCGCGCGCTCGACTACGTCTTCCGACCAGCGACGCTCGAGACCTACGACGTCGACCCGCAACGCGTCGGCCTGTTCGGCGGCAGCGCCGGCGGGAACCTCGCCGCGATGCTCGCCGTCACCGACCACGAGTCGAGCGCCTTCGCCGAGGGCGACCGGATCCGCGCCGTGGTCGACCTGAGCGGGCCGACCAACCTGACGCGCCGTTCCACGGAGCCGGACGGGGTCTCCGCCTCGTTCCAGCGGAAGCAGCTGCTGTACCTGGGCTGCCGGAACTACACGGCGTGCCCGGCGGCGGTGCGGGCGTCGCCCGAGTACCACGTGACGTCGGACACGGCGCCGTTCTTCATCGGGCACTCGACCGACGAGTTCATCCCGCTGTGGGAGTCGCAGGAGTTCGCAGCGACGCTCCGCGAGCACGACGTGCCGGTGACCTTCATCGCGGTGGAGGGCTCGGCGCACTCGATCGCGCAGCTGGACGAGGCCATGAGCCGCCGCGTGGTGACCTTCCTGCGCGCCGAGCTGGGCTGACCGCGCGGGCGCCGGACGGCCCCGCTCGACCGCCCCCGCACGGTCGCCCCGTCTGGGTGGCACCCGGACTCGGGACTGCCCTCCGGGCGCGGGCGGGGTCAGACTCCGGGGGTGACCGACACCTCGACGAGCCCTACCCGCGCCGATGCCGCCCGCTGGGAGCACTCCGCGCTGCGGACGGTCGTCGAGCTGTCCCTCGGACTGACCTTCACCGCCGCGGTGGCGTTCGGCGGCTACGCGGCTGCGTCCGGCGGGCAGCTCCGTGTGGTGTCGCAGGTCGCCGGCGTGCTGTTCCTGGTCGCGCTGACCTGCGTGCTGGTCTCCTGGTTCCGCGCGGTCGAGCAGGACGAACGAACCGAGCGCACGCGTAGGACGCCTGCCGGCGTTCCCGCGGTCCCGACCGACGTCATCGCGCTCGTCGACGCCGAGTACCGGCGCTAGCCGACCCGGCTCGAGCTCCGACCGGCGCGGCACCGAGGTCGCACGACCCGCCGCACGACCGCCGCCGACGTCGCACGTTCTGTCGCCTGCGGCCCCGCCGAACGGCAGTTCCTGCGACCTCGACGGCGGACACCTCGGCCGCCCCGGCGCCCACTGACCGGGCACCGGACGGGCTCGCGCCAGCCGGCCCGCTCCGAGGTCGCACGACCCGCCGCACGACGGCCGGCGAGGTCGCACGACCGTTCGCCCGCGGCCCCGCCGAACGGCAGTTCGTGCGACCTCGACGGCGAGTCCGCCGACTTCGTGCGACCTCGACGGCGAGTCCGCCGACGACGGACACCCGGGCCGTGGCTACGCCGCCGCCTTCGCCCGGGCGCGCTCCTGCCGGCGCTCGGCGCGCTCCTGCTTGCGCAGCGCGCGGTCCTCCTTGCGGGTGCGACCGGCAGCGATGCGGTCAGCCCGGCGTTCCGCGCGCCGCTCGACGACGAAGTACAGCGCCGGCAGCACCACGAGGGTGAGCAGCGTCGACGAGACCAGGCCGCCGATCACCACGAGGGCGAGCGGCTGCGAGATGAAGCCGGACTTGCCGGTCAGCCCGATCGCCATCGGCACGAGCGCGAAGATCGTCGCGAGCGCCGTCATGAGGATGGGGCGGAGACGCCGGGTGGCGCCCTCGACCAGGGCCTCGGCGACGCGCAGGCCCCTGCGGCGGTACTGGTTCACGAGGTCGATGAGCACGATGGCGTTCGTCACGACGATGCCGACGAGCATGAGCAGGCCGATGAGCGAGGCCACCCCGAGCGGGATGCCCGTGATGATCTGCAGCAGCAGCGCACCGGTCGCCGCGAACGGCACCGACACGAGCAGCAGCAGCGGCTGGAGCAGGCTCCGGAAGGTCGCCACCATGATCACGTAGACGATGAGGATCGCGACGAGCGCGGCGAGCAGCAGCTGGCTGAACGCGGACGACTGGCTGGACGCGACGCCGCCGATCGACGCCGACGCGCCCCGCGGCAGGTCGAGGCGGTCGACCGCTGCGGTGACGTTCTGCACGGCCGCACCGAGGTTCGTCGAGTCCGGCGTGACCGTGATCGTGGCGGTGCGGGCCGCGTTCGACGTCGTGATCGTGGTCGGCCCCTCGGACCGTTCGACGGTCGCCAGGTCGGACAGCGGCACGTCGCCCGAGGCCGTCGGGATCGACAGCGCCCGGAGCGCCTTCGCCGTGGTGGGCGGCTCGGGGGCGGCGATGTAGACGTCGAGGGTGGCGTCCTCGATCTCGACGCTGCCGGTGTCGCGCGGGGAGATCGCCGCGGCGACGATCCCGCCGACCTGGGTCTCGGTCAGCCCCTTCGCGGCGGCCTTCTCGCGGTCCACCTTGACGGCCAGGAACGGCTCGGCGGCGGACAGGTTGCTCGTCGCGCCGGTGGTGCCGTCGACGCCGCGCATCTCGCGCAGGACCTGCTGCGCCGCGGTGCGGAGCTCGGACTGGGTCGGCGCGGTGACGTCGACCTCGATGTCGCTCGAGCCGCCGAAGCCGCCGCCGGCCGACGACAGCGAGACCTCGCCGACGTCGTCGATCGCCTCGATGCGGTCGCGCGCCGTGGACTGCACGGTGGTCTGGTCGGCACCCGCGTCGGTGGTGACGTTGTACTGCACGGACGCCGACGCTCCCCCGCCGAAGGCCGCCTGGATCGACTGGCCGCTCGACCCGATGGTGGTCTGCACGGTCTCGACGCCGGAGACGTCCTGCAGTACCCGCTCGACCTTCCGCGCGGCGTCGGACTGCACGGCCAGGCTGGTGCCCGGCGTCAGGTCCTGCGTGACCGTGAACGTGTTCTGGCCGGAGTCGCCGAGGTAGTTCGTCTTCACGAACGGCACCGCGGCGGCCGTGCCGCCGAGCACGAGGACGGCCAGGACGAGGACGACCGCCGGCCGCCGCATGACCCAGCGGAGCACGGGCTGGTAGCCGCGCTGCAGCCGGTCGGGCCGTCCGGCGTCGTGCAGGTCCGCGGCGGACCCGAGCTCGCCGGGCGACGCGGACCCGGTGGCGGGCGCAGCCGCCGTCACGGCGTCGTCGCCGTCGCCCTCCGCCACCGCGTGCCGGTGCGCCTTCGGTGCGCGGAGGAACCAGTACGCGAGCACCGGGACGATGGTGAGCGACACGAGGAGCGACGCCACGAGCGCCATCGTGACGGTGAGCGCGAACGGACGGAACAGCTCGCCGACGAGCTCGGCGACGAACGCCACCGGCAGGAACACGGCGACCGTGGTGAGGGTCGAGGCGGTGACCGCACCGGCGACCTCGCGGACGGCCTCGCGGACGGCCTGCGCCCGGTCGACCCCGGGTTGCAGGTGTCGCTTGATGTTCTCGATGACGACGATCGAGTCGTCGACGACGCGGCCGATCGCGATGGTGAGGGCCGCGAGCGTGATGATGTTGAGGGTGTAGCCGGCGGCGCGCATGCCGATGGCCGCGAGCAGCACCGACGTCGGGATCGAGATGGCCGTGACCAGGGTCGACCGGACCGACAACAGGAACACCAGGATCACGAGGACGGCGAAGCCGAGGCCGAGCAGGCCCTCTTCGGCGAGCGAGTCGATGGACTGCTGGATGTAGGGCGCCTGGTCGAAGACGACGGTGAAGCGCGGGTCGCCCGCGACCTTGGCGGTGATGCCGGGCAGTGCCTGCTTCACGGTCTCGGAGACGTCGACGGTGTTCGCGTCCTGCGTCTTCGTGATGGCGATGGTCAGGGCGGTCTCGCCGTCGACGCGGCTGATCGAGGTGCGCGGCGACTCCTCGATCGCGACCTTCGCGACGTCGCCGAGCGACGTCGGCGTCGTGGTCGTGGTCGTCGCGTCCGACGTGCCGCTCGCGGTGGTCCCGGTGCCGGTGGCCGGACTGGAGGCACTGCCCGCGCCCGTCACGCCGCTGCCGTCCGCCGTGCCGGTCGCGCCCGGGGCGCCGGTCGCGCCCGACGTGCCCGTCGCGTCGGTCGAGCCGCTCCCGGCCCCGGTGGAGTCGGAGGACGACGACGAGGACGACGACGTCAGGGGCAGTGCCTCGATGTCGGCGACCGAGGCGATCCGCTCGCCCGTCTGCACGGACAGGGTCGAGCCGTCCTGCGTGATGGTGCCGCCGGGGATGAGCGTGCCGTTGTCGTCGAGCGCGTCGGAGATCGACTGCGTGGTGAGCCCGCGTGCGGCGAGCTCGTCCTCGTCCGGGGTGATGACGACGCGACGGCCCGGGTTGCCGAAGACGTCGGCCTGACGCACCCCGTCGAGCTTCTCGAGGTCGGGGACGGCGGTCGCGTTGAGGCGGTCGACGAGCTGCTCCTGGTCGCCCTCGCCGGTGACGGCGAGCTGGAGCACGGGCAGGTCGTCGAACGAGCCCGTGACGATCTGCGTCTGCACCGAGTCGGGCAGCGACAGCGCGTTCACCGCGGTCTGGATCTTGTCCTCGGCGCTGGCCAGGTTCGACCCGTAGTCGAACGAGGCCGACACGACGCTCTGCCCGGTCGACGAGGTCGCGGTCGTCGACTCGAGGTCCGGGACGACCTGGATCGCCTGCTCGATCTTCGTCGCGACGTCGTTCGAGACGACCTCCGGCGTCGCCCCGGGGTAGGCGCTGACGATCGCCACCTGGGGGAACTCGACGCTCGGGATGAGCTCCTGCTTGAGGCTCGTCAGCGAGATCCCACCGAACACAGCGACGACGATGGTGACGAGCGCGATGAGGGCACGGTTGCGGAGGCTGAAGACCGAGAGGAGGTGCACGGTCCGATCCTCGCAGGCGCAGCCGACAGCCGCGCGCTTCAGCCGCTGATCAGCAGGTACGCACCGAGGACCCCGAGCGTCCCGAGCACCCCGGTGCCGAGTGCGACGACCCGGCCGAGCGGCGTGCGGGCGGTGCCCACCCCGAGCAGGAGCAGCGCGACCCCGACGACGACCTCGACGACCCACGTGGCGTGGCCGGTCGTGGCGGCGACCTGGAGCAGTGCCCGGATGCCCTCGCCGACGAGCACGGCGGCGCTGACGCCGAGCGCCCCCGCCCGCCAGCGCTCGTCGCGGGACCGGACGGACACGGCGACGGCCCCCGCGAGCAGGCCGGCCGGCACCCCGAGCAGGACCCACGGGTTCGTGATCGACAGGGAGTCCGGGTACCCGCGCAGGTTCGAGGTGGCCCAGTAGCCGACGTGCATGAGCTCGAGCAGCACCACACCGAGCACCATGGCGAGGGGCAGTGCGGACCGACCGGCCCGGACACCGGCGGCCAGGCAGAGCGCCGCGGCGACGACGAACCACGGGCCGGCCGAGTTCGACGCCGACGACAACGCCGGCACGGCCTGCCCGAACGACGTGCCCACCCCGGCCAACAGCGCGCCGCTCAGCGCCATCGTGACCCGGGCGGCGGCCGGGACCGCCGGGCACCCGGACGGCACGGGGTCCCCGGAGGTCGTCGGTCGGGTGCCGGAGGTCAGGGTCGCGTCCACGGCTCCAGGATCGCCGCCCGGCACCCGCCGCACATCATCCGCGGGGTCGAGTCCGTTCCCCGCGGGTCAACCGTCCGGATGAGACGCTCAGACCACGGCGGCCAGCGATCCCCGCGTGCCGGTCGCCTCGCCGCCGACGCGCGCCCACGCCCGTCCGAGGACGTCGACGAGACGCCCCCGGTCCGAGGGTCCCATCGTGAACGGCACCCGCAGGAAGCGTTCGAACCCGCCGTCCGGACCGAAGACCCCGCCCGAGGCGAGCACGACGCCCTCGGCCCGCGCGGCGAGCACGAGCGCGCTGGAGACCGGACGGCCGAGCCCCACCCACGTCGTCAACCCGCCCGCCGGTGACGGGACGTCCCACTCCGGCAGCCGCGTCCGGAGCGCGGCCACGACCTCGTCGCGACCGTCGCACAGGGTCGCACGCCGCGCCTCCAGGACGGCCGCCGTCCGCGGCACCAGCTCGCGCGCGACCAGCTGGTCGAGCACGGGGGTGCCGAGGTCGCCCGTCGGGCGGGCGCGGAGCAGCCGCTGCAGCAGTGCGGGTGCCGCGCGGACCCAGCCGATCCGCAGGCCGCCCCAGAAGACCTTGGCCGCCGAGCCGATCATCACGACCGACGTGCCGTCGGGGTCCGCGGCGGCGAGCGGGGCGGACGCCTCGCCGTCGATCCGCAGCTCGCCCATGGTCTCGTCGGCGACGACGACGGTGCCGACCGACGCCGCGACGGACAGCAGCAGGCGGCGGGTCTCCGCCGACATCGTCGCGCCGGTCGGGTTGTGCAGCTCCGGCATGACGTAGGCGACGGCCGGGGCGGCGCGACGCAGCGTCGTCTCGAGCGCGGTCGCGTCCCACCCGGTCCGTGCGTCCACGGGGACGCCGACCAGACGTCCGCCGGCCTCGCGGAAGGCCTCGTGCGCGTGCGGGTAGGTCGGCGACTCGACGAGCACGGCGTCGCCGCGGCGGACGAGCACACGGGCGAGCAGCGCGATCGCGTGCTGCGCGCCGATGGTGACGACGATCTGCGACGGGTCGGTCGGCAGGCCCCGTTCCGTGTAGCGCGCGGCGACGGCGGCGCGGAGACCCGGGTCGCCGACGGTGTCGTAGCCGATCCCGGCGAGCGCCGCGGGGACGTGGCGCACCGCACGGTCGATCGCCTCGGCGACCCCCGGTGCCGCGTGCAGGGCCGCCTTGCGCAGGTCGAGGAGTCCGCCGTCGACCACGCCGCCGAGCCGTTCGGGGTCCGGTCGCCCGGCGAGCTCCCGGGGCAGGCGGACCACGCTGCCGGAGCCCCGGACCGAGGTGAGGAACCCGTCGGACCGCAGCCGGGCGTAGGCGTTCGCGACCGTCGTGCGGGACACCCCGAGGGCGTCCGCGAGCCCGCGCTCGGCGGGCAGCCGCGCTCCGAGCGGGACCCGACCGTCGATGACGAGCACGCGGAGCGCGTCGGACAGCGCCTCGTACGCCGGCGCGTCGGTGGCGACCCGCCAGTCGGTGAGCAGGAGGGCGGCGGAGCGGGCGCTCAGCAGGACGGGGGTCACGGGTCCACCGTAGCCCGATTGGCTCTCGACCAGCAGTCCAATCCGTCGCCACGATGGAGCCATGTCCCTGACCCTCCGGTTCGTGCAGCTCCTCGTCGGCCTGTTCCTCTACGGCGCCGCGACCGCGCTCCAGGTCCGGGCCGTCGTGGGCGTCAGCTCGTGGACGGTCCTGACGCAGGGGCTCGAGCACGTGGTGCCGTGGTCGTTCGGCGTCATCACGATCGTGTCGAGCGGGGTGGTCCTGCTGTTCTGGATCCCGCTGCGGCAGAAGCCGGGGATCGGCACGCTGCTCAACGCGCTCGCCATCGGCCCGAGCGCCGACCTCGTGCTCTGGGCCGTACCGGAGCCGGACGGGCTCCTCCCCCGGATCGCGCTGTTCACCGCGGGCCTCGTGCTGCTCGCGGTCGCCACCGCCTTCTACATCGGTGCCGGCTTCGGCACCGGGGCCCGTGACGGGTTGATGGTCGGCCTGCACGAACGGCTCGGCTGGCCGATCTGGTTCGCCCGGACCCTGGTCGAGGTCACGGTCGTCGTCGTGGGATGGGTGCTCGGCGGCGACGTCGGGGTGGGGACCGTCGTCGCCGCGTTCGCGATCGGCCCGATGGTGCAGCCGATCATGCCGTTGTTCCGTCGGTTCCCCTGGAGCCCCGAGCGGCAGGCCCGCACAGCAGCCGCGCCCGGTGCGACCGCCGCGCCCGCTCCTGCTCCTGGCCCGTGACCGGGCCGGCACCCGAGCGGCTCCCAGGAACGCGACATAGCGTGTGCTCCACGACGCGATACATCGCGAGTTCGAGGAGACAACATGGCACAGGAGAAGTGGCTCGTCGAGGAGCCCAAGGTCATCGACACCGGCATCGTCCGACGCCTGCGCGTCGGGCTCGTCGCCGGTCAGGTGGACGTCGTCGCACACGACGAGCCCACGGCACGGGTCGAGGTGCACCGCGTGTCCGGCAAGGCCCTCAAGATCGAGGTCGACGGCGACACGCTGACGGTCGACCACCCCCAGATCCGGTGGGACGACCCGGTCGGCTTCGTCCGGTCCTTCAGCGGCAAGCCCACCGCGGACGTCAGCATACTGGTCCCGCGCGACGTCGCGGTGACGCTCGGGGTCGTGTCCGCCGGCGCGCTGCTGTCCGGGACGAACCGCGGTGCGAACCTCAACTCGGCGACCGGTGACCTCGTGGTCGACGGCGTCGCGGGTGACGTCGCCGTCAACGCGGTGTCCGGCACCACCACGGTCCGCGAGCTCGACGGCGCACTGACGGTCCGCACCGTCTCCGGTGACGTCGTCGCGACCGGCCCGATCTCCCGCTTCTCGGCGGACGGCGTCTCCGCCGACGTCGTGCTCGACCTGCACGGCGTGCCCGAGTCCGCCCGGGTGAACACCGTGTCCGGCCGCGTGAGCGTCCGCCTCGAGGACGGCGTCGCGTACCAGGCCACCGTGAGCACGGCCACCGGCAGGCTGCAGTTCGACGACGCCGAGCTCCGCGGCGTGCGCGGCACCCACGTCGAGCAGGGCGGGGAGCTCTCCGGCCGCTGGCTCGAGCTCCGCGTGAAGTCCGTGTCGGGCGACATCGCGGTGGTGCACGCACCGCCGGTCCCCGCTCCGGCCGGCCTGCCCTCCGACGGCGCCGCCGACCAGGCGCAGGACCCGACGGCGGTGCACGAATGAGCCCCGTCTTCGCGCACGGCCACCTGCGCCTCTACCTGCTCGTCCTGCTCGCCGACCACCCGATGCACGGGTACGAGCTCATCCAGGCCCTCGGCGACCGGTTCGGCGGCACCTACGTGCCGAGCGCCGGCACGGTCTACCCGCGGCTGGCCAAGCTCGAGGAGGACGGCCTCGTCACGAAGACCGCCGACGGCCGCAAGACCGTCTACGCGATCACCGACGCCGGCCGTGCCGAGCTCGACGCCCGCGCCGACGAGGTCACCGCGGTGCAGTCCGGCGTCGCCGACTCGGTGAAGTCCCTGGCGGACGGCGTCCGCGCCTCGGTCGGCGAGGCGATGCGGTCACTGCGCGCGGACCTGGCGGCCTCGGCCGAGACCCCCGACCCGGCGACCCCGGCCGCCGAGCCTGAGTCGGTCCCGTCGGACGGCGCCCGTGCCCTGCGTGAACTCGAGATGGCGCTGTCGTCGTTCCGGCAGCAGGTCCGCGCCGACCTGCGACGCCGTGCGACCCGCGGCACGCTCGGTCCGGACACCGTGACGCGCCTGCGCGACGGCCTGGAGGCCCTGCGCAAGTCCCTCTGAGACCGCCGGCCGACGCGGCGGACAGGAGCCGAGCCTCCCGTCCGCCGCGTCGGAGCCACGTTCCGCGACCTGCCGGACGCGACCGGCAGCGGCACCAGCGCACAGCGCGCACGCGCGCCGCACCCGGCTACCGCAGCGGCGCGAACCCGTAGAAGACGCCTGCGGGATCGAGCGCCTCGCCGCGCTCGAGCCGGGCGACGGTCGTGCGCACGGCGGCGAGCTGCCGGGCGAGCCGGTCCCGCTCCCGTTCGAGCCACGCGACGTGCGTGGCGAGCACGGCGGCGGCGTCGTCCGGGGCCTCGTCCAGCAGCGCCCGGATCGCGGGCAGACCGAGTCCCTGCTCCCGCAGCAGCAGGATGCGCTGCAGCCGCACGAGCGCGCGGCCGTCGTAGCGCCGGACGCCACCGTCGCCGATCGCGGTCGGCGGCAGCAGACCGACGGCTTCGTAGTGCCGCAGGGTGCGGCTCGACACCCCGGCGGAACGCGCCACCGTGGCGATGCCGTGCGGCGCTTTCGCAGCAACGTCGTCCATGTCTGACGGATCGCTCATGCAGGACACGCTAGGGGTTGCCCCTGCGTCAACGACGAACCCGACCGTGCACCGTCGGCGGAACCGCTGCGCCGATCCGGGAATACGTGCCCTGCGGCCCGTGTTGACTCGCGCCCGGAACTGAGTAGGTTTGCCGCTCGTGACGAACGAGATCCGGTCGTTGAAAGCGCGACTGATCGGGGATCCCCTCCCCTCCGAGAAGCTCGAAGGACAGCTCCTCCCGAAGCACCTGGCCCTGCCGATCTTCGCGAGCGACCCGCTGTCCTCGGTGGCGTACGCGCCGCAGGAACTGCTCATGATCCTGCTGCTCGGGGGCATGGCGTTCCTGACGTTCGCCCCGTGGGTCGCCGCGCTCGTCGTGCTGCTGCTCGTGGTGGTCGTCGCGTCCTACCGGCAGCTCATCAAGGCGTACCCGTCCGGCGGCGGCGACTACGAGGTCGCCCACCGGAACCTCGGCGAGAAGGCCGGGCTCGTGGTGGCGAGCGCCCTGCTCGTCGACTACGTGATGACGGTCGCGGTGTCGGTGGCCTCGGGCGTCGACAACATCATCTCGGCACTGCCGGTGCTCAACGGCGTCCGCGTCGAGCTCGCCCTGGTGTTCGTCGTGCTCCTCGCCGCCACCAACCTGCGCGGGGTCCGCGAGTCGAGCAAGGCCTTCGCCGTCCCCACCTACCTGTTCGTGGCGAGCGTGTTCGTGATGGTCGTCACCGGGCTCGTCCGCGTCGCCGCCGGCCACGCGCCGGTCGCCGAGTCGGCCGGGTACACCGTCGACAACGTCGAGCACACCACGCAGGCGGCGTTCGTCCTGCTGCTCCTGCGCGCCTTCGCCTCGGGCTGCTCGGCGCTGACCGGCGTCGAGGCCATCGCGAACGGCGTGCAGGCGTTCCGCCGTCCGAAGATCCGGAACGCGCAGGCCACCCTGGTCGCCATGGGCGGCATCGCGATCGTCCTGTTCGTCGGGCTCATCACGCTGGCGCTCGTGTCGCACGTGCACTACGCCGAGCGCGCCTGCGACCTGCAGGGCTTCGCGGACTGCGCCACCACGCCGCAGCGCTCGCTCATCGCGCAGATCGCGGCGGCGACCTTCGGCAACGACTCGGTCCTGTTCTTCGTCATCCAGGCGACGACCGCGGCGGTCCTGCTCCTCGCGGCCAACACGGCCTTCAACGGGTTCCCGCTGCTCGGCTCGATCCTGGCGCGCGACTCCTACGCCCCGAAGGCGCTGTCGACCCGCGGCGACCGGCTCATCTACTCGAACGGCGTCATCGTGCTGGCCCTGGTCGCCGCGGCGCTGCTCGTGGTCTACCGGGCGAACGTCACGAGCCTCATCCAGCTCTACATCATCGGCGTCTTCGTGTCGTTCACGCTCGGCCAGACGGGCATGGTCGTGCACTGGACACGACTGCTGCGGGCCGACCGGGCGGGCACGGCCACGGAACCCGTGCACCGCGGCCAGGTCGTGCGCTCCCGGCTCATCAACACCGTCGGCGCGAGCTTCACGTTCGTCGTGCTCGTCATCGTCACGATCACGAAGTTCACGCACGGCGCCTGGCTCGTCTTCCTCATCATGCCGGTGCTCTACGTGCTGATGCTCGGTGTGAACCGCTACTACCGCGACGTCTCGCACGAGATCGAGGCGGACGTCGAGACGCGGTTCGGCGCCACCGGCGACCACGCGATCGTGCTGGTGAACAAGCTGCAGAAGCCGGTGCTCAAGGCGCTCGACTACGCGGTCGCCGCCGAGCACGCGAGCATCGAGGCGCTCCACGTCGCGATCGACGACGCGGACGCGCAGCGGCTGCGGGCGCAGTGGGCGGAGTTCGGCCTCGAGGTCCCGCTCACCATCGTGCCGAGCCCGTACCGCGACATCTCGATGCCGCTCATCAAGTACATCAAGGCGCACCGCCTCGAGCACGGCTCCGAGGTCGTGACGGTCTACACGCCCGTCTTCGTCGTCGGGCACTGGTGGGAGGGGCTGCTCCACAACCACCGGGGCCGCCGCATCCGCAAGAAGCTGCTGCTCGTGCACGGCGTGACGGTCGCCCTCGTGCCGTGGCTGCTCGACTCCTCGGAGCTGCTGTACGGCCGCCGGTCCCGTCCGCTGCCCGGGCAGGAACGCCGCGGCGAGCCCGTGCGGCCGCCGCTGCGCAGGACGTCGTCCGACGCACCGCAGGACCGCCTGCTCCGCTCGGCCCAGCGGAACAGCCTGCAGCCGCGCCGGGCGACGCGTCCGGCCGGTCCCGCCGAGGGCGCGGACCCCGCACTGTCCACCGGCGAGATCCGGGCCCTCGTCCCCGCACACCCGCGCCGTGCGGGCGACGAGTCGTAGCATCTGACGTCATGACGATCACCGACCTGCGCACCTTCGCCACGTTCGACGGCCACGGCGGCAAGGTCTCGAAGCGTGTCGAGGTGCTCGACCACGAGCCGCCGGCGGGCAGCCCGCACGAGGGCCTCGTCGCGGTGCGGGGCGAGCACCCGCTCGGCGCCCTGGACGAACGTGCCGCCGACGAGTCGGCGGCACTCACGCGGGGCGTCCCGAGCGTCGGGTGGGTGGACCCCGCGACGCTCCGCGACTGGTACCGCCCGGACCGCGTGGTCGTGTCCCGGCCGGAGGCACGGCAGTCCGGCATCACGCCCGGCCTGTACGCCGATTCGCGGGGACGCGGCCGCGTCCGCATCGACGGACTGGAGGCACGGCTCGCCCCCGACGGTCGGCCCGCCTTCCGCGCACTGGCCGGCCCCGACGACGCACCCGTGGTGGACGTGCCGCTGCCGACCGACCAGGCGGTCCGCCTGGTCGCGGTGTCCGAGGTGGACGAGGGACTCGAGGTCGTCACCGCCCCGGTGTCCCCCTTCCTGCAGCCCGGCGAGTACGCAGCGTACGACGACGACGTGCCCGGCCTGCCGCCACGGCCCGCCAGCGGCCGGGTCGCGGTCTCCGCCACCGTGCTGCTCGACGGCGCCCTGCACCCCGTCGATCGCATCGACGAGCGCGCCGCCACGATCTGGATCCTCCGGCAGGGCAGCGTCGTCCCGATCGCGACGAGCGCCGTCGGCCCCGACCTGGTGCGCTACACCGCCGTCCCGGTCTGAGACCCCGCGCCCGGCCCGCACACCGGGGGACGCGGGGGGACGTGGGGCTGCGTGCGGCGTCGGAGGTGCGGCGTAGCGTCCCGGGCATGAGTGACGCAGAAGAGACCATCGGCGGGGCCCGCCCGGACCCGTCCACCACCGCGAGCAAGGACCCCGAGCAGTGGGTCACCGGCGACGAGCCCATGACGGGTCCGCAGCGCAGCTACCTCGACACCCTGGCGCGCGAGGCCGGCGAGGAACTCCCCGCCGACCTCACCAAGGCCGAGGCGTCGGAGAACATCGACCGCCTGCAGCAGGAGACGGGCCGCGGCACCGACTCCTGATCGACCCTTCCTCCGGTGGACCGGTCCACGGGCCGGTCCGCCGTTCGGCGGACCGTTGTCTGGGGGTGTTCTGGTGAAGTCCGGACAGACCCCCGGACGAGGGGCATCGATGACGCGTCACCGGTTACCGTCGTCCCCATGCGAACGACATCGACCTCCATCGGCCTGACCGCGCTCCGCATCGTCCTCGGCGTGGTGTTCATCGCCCACGGTGCCCAGAAGTTCGCCCAGGGCATCCCGAACGTCGCCCAGGGCTTCGCCGGCATGGGCGTCCCCCTCGCCGACCTGGCCGCACCGCTCGTGGCCGGGCTCGAGCTCGTCGGCGGGGCACTCCTGGTGCTCGGCGTCGCGACCCGGGTCATCGGCGTCCTGCTCGCGGTCGACATGGTCGTCGCCGGGCTGCTCGCCCACGCGTCCTCCGGGTTCTGGTCGCAGGACGGCGGGTTCGAGTACGTGCTCGTGCTGGCCGTCGCCTCGCTCGCCGTGGCCCTCACCGGGCCGGGCCGGTTCTCGCTCGACGCCGTGGTCCTGCGGGCCTCCCGCCGCCGCCGTGGCGTCGAGGAGCCCCTGCCCGCCTGAGCCCGTCGGGGCGGGCCGGCCGGGCTGCGCGCTCGCGTGCTGCGGCGGCCGGTGGCGCTCCTGGCCGCTGCTGGTCGGGGGCCGGGCCACCGCAGGACGGGCGCCGGTTGCCGGTCGCCGCCGGCTGCCTGATGCCGACCGCCCGCTGCCGACCGCCCGCTGCTGGCCGCTGCTGGCCGCTGGCCGGTTGCTGCTTGCTGCTTGCCGCTCGCTGCTCGCTGCTGCGCTCGATCGCTTGATCGGTTGCCGCTGGCCGCTCGCAGCCGTCCGCCGGCCGCGGGCCGCTCGCCGCTGGGCGCTGGGCGCTGGGCGCTGGGCGCTGGGCTGGGCGCTTCAGGCTCCCGGCAGGGCAGCCAGCGCGTCCACGACCTGCCGGGCGATCACGCGACCGGCACGGTTCGCCCCGATCGTCGACGCCTGCGGCCCGTAGCCCGCCAGGAAGAGGCGCGGCTCGTCGACCGACCGCCCCTGCTCCACGACGACACCGCCGGCCGCGGTGCGCAGCCGCAGCGGTGCGAGGTGGCGCAGGTCCGCGCGGAACCCGGTCGCCCAGACCACGGCGTCCGCGTGCACGTGCTCGCCGTCGGCCGTCACCACCCCGGTCTCGTCCATCCGGCTGAACACCCGTTCGTCGCGGAGCACCCCGCGGTCGATGCCGGCCCGGATCCGCCGCGACACGGGGACGCCGGTCCCGCTGACGATGCTCGGCAGGACCTCGCCGGCGCGCGCCGCACGGTCCTGCTCGTCGACCGCGGCGACCGCGGACTCGAGGTCGAGCGCGGCCGACTCCGCCCAGACGACCGGGCGCCGCGTGAACCACCGTGTCGACCGCGCCACGCCGTCGAGTTCGAGCAGGAACCCGATCGCGCTCGTGCCGCCGCCCACCACGAGGACGTCCTGCCGCGCGAACTCACCCGCGGAGCGGTACTCGGTCGTGTCGAGCTGGCGACCGCGGAAGACGTCGCGCCCCGGGTACCAGGGCACGAACGGGGTTCCCCACGTGCCCGAGGCGTTCACCACGACGTCGGCGACGATGCGGGTGACCGAGCCGTCCGCGCTGCGGGTCGTCACGCAGAGGCCGTCGTCCGCGCCCGCGCGCTCGACGGACGTCACCGAAACCGGACGCCGCACCCGCAGGTCGTAGTGCTGCTCGAACCGCCGGTAGTACTCGGCGACGACGTCCCGCGCCGGTCGGGACCGGTCGGCGTCGTCGAACTGCAGCCCCATCGCCCGCATGCCCGGCAGGTCGTGCACGCGGTGCGCGGCACCGAGGCGGAGGGCCTCCCACCGGAACTGCCACGCGCCGCCCGTGCTCGGCGCGCGGTCGGTGATGACCAGGTCGTCGCCCGGCACGAGACCGAGGCGGCGCAGGTGGTACCCCACCGAGAGACCCGCCTGCCCCGCGCCGATCACGACCACGCGGGCACGCTGGTCGACTGGGTTGTCGCGAGGTTCGGTCATCACTTCGATTCTCCTGTGCACGCCAGCAGTCGCCGCGACGTCCAGATCGAGGTACATGGTAGAGTCATCGGCAGATTTCAAACCACGAACCGTCTGGTTCCCCGAGTGATCCTCCGTCATTCGCCAGGACCGGACCAGAGCCGAACGAGGGGGTCACGCATGGGGCGCGGCCGTCAGAAGGCGAAGCACACCAAGGTCGCCCGTGAGCTGAAGTACTTCAGCCCGCAGACGAACTACGGTGCACTCGAGCAGGAGCTCTCCGCCGGACAACACTCCGATGACGAACTCGTCGACCGCTGGGCGGACCAGTACGGTTCCGACCAGGACGACGTCGACGAGTACGACGCAGAGCAGGACCAGAACAAGTCCGCCTGACGTCGAATGCCGTCACGCCGCGCACCCTCGGGGAGCGCGGCGTTTCTGCGTGCGCGTGCCGTGCCGTCGCCACGCGCTGAGATCGCACTCCGGCCCGCATCCGCGAACAGGTTCTCGGACGAAGTGCGACCTCACCGCCCGATGTCGACCCGGGACGCCCCGGCTCGCGCCCGCGCGACGCACGACGTCCGCTGAGATCGCACTCCGGACCGCATCGGCGGACCGGTTCCGGCACGAAGTGCGATGTCACCGGCGCCCCGCCCCGGCCGGGCCCGACCCCGCGGGGTCGCACGACGTGCCGTCGGCCGGACGCCGGGGTCGCACGAGCTGCCGGGCCGGACGCGCCCGAGCGGCACTTCCTGCGACCTCGGCGGCCAGACCGGCCAAGCCGGACCGGCCAGGCGGCCAGACCGGCCAAGACAGGCCGGACGGCCCCGACGCGCCTCAGACCGCGTAGCTCCCGACGAGCCGCACGGCGCCGCCGTCGACGCCCTTGGCGCCCTGCTCGAAGCCGTCCAGGTCGCGCGCGCTCGTGGCGATGGTGCCGACCGGCCACGTGGGCAGCCCGGCGGCGCCGAGCGTGGCGATGACGTCGGTGGCCGCGGCGGCCGAGACGACGGCGAACATGCCGATGCCGAGGTTCCAGGTGCCCTCGGTGTCCTCGATGGGCGTCCCGGCCATGTCGGCGAGCACGCGGAAGACCGGGAGCGGCTGCCAGGTGGACCGGTCGACCTCGACCCAGGAGCCGACGGGCAGCACACGCGCCAGGTTCGCCGCGATGCCGCCGCCGGTGACGTGCGACAGCGAGTGCACGGCGCCGGGGTGCGACGACAGCAGGTCGAGCAGGGGGGACGTGTACAGGCGGGTGGGCTCGAGCAGGGCCTCGCCCACCGAGACCTGACCGCCGAACTCCGGCCCGGTGAACTCGGGCAGCTGGTCGGTGAAGCCGATGCCGCGTGACGCCAGGATGTGGCGCACGAGCGAGTAGCCGTTCGAGTGCAGCCCCGAGGACTCGATCGCCAGGACGACGTCGCCGTCCTCGACCCGGTCCGCGCCCAACACCGCGGAGGCCTCGACGACACCGGTCGCGGCGCCGGCCACGTCGTAGTCGTCCGGACCGAGCAGGCCCGGGTGCTCCGCGGTCTCGCCGCCGACCAGGGCGGTGCCCGTGGCCGAGCAGCCGCGGGCGATGCCGGCGACGATGTCCGCGATGCGGTTCGGCACGACGCGCCCGCAGGCGATGTAGTCGGTCATGAACAGCGGCTTCGCACCGACCACGACGATGTCGTCGACGACCATGCCGACGAGGTCCTGGCCGATGGTGTCGTGCTTGTCGATCGCCTGCGCGATGGCGACCTTCGTGCCGACGCCGTCCGTCGACGTGGCGAGCAGCGGCTTGTCGTAGGCGTGCAGGAAGGAGACGTCGTAGAGCCCGGCGAAGCCGCCGACGCCGCCGAGCACCGAGGTGGTGTGGGTGGCCGCGACCGCGGACTTCATGAGTTCGACGGCCAGGTCACCGGCGGCGGTGTCCACTCCGGCTTCGGCGTACGGGTTGGGCATGCTGAGTCCTTCGCGGTGACATGGCAGACTTGTGCGGTACCCCCCGATTCTACTGATCTGGAGCACACCCGCGAATGTGCGGCATCGTCGGCCTCGTTGCACAGGGCCCCGCCAACCAATCCATCTACGACGCACTGCTCCTCCTGCAGCACCGCGGGCAGGACTCGACGGGCATCGCCACGGTCGAGGGTCACGTGCACCACATGCACAAGACCCGCGGGCACGTGCGCGAGGCGTTCCGGACCCGCGACATGCGTGCCCTCCTCGGCACCATGGGCCTCGGACACGTCCGCTACGCCACCAAGGGCGCCGCGACGAACGAGGAAGAAGCCCAGCCGTTCTACGTGAACGCGCCGTACGGCATCGTCCTCGTCCACAACGGCAACCTCACCAACACGCGGGAACTCACGCGTGAGCTGTTCGACATCGACCGTCGACACCTCAACACCACGTCGGACACCGAGCTCCTGGTGAACGTGCTGGCGCACGAGCTGCAGGGGCAGGTCCGCGGCGCGAACCTCGACCCGGGTCAGGTCTTCGACGCCGTCGAGCGCGTGCACGAGCGTGTCGAGGGCTCGTACGCGACGATCGCGACGATCGCCGGGCACGGGCTGCTCGCCTTCCGCGACCCGTTCGGCATCCGCCCGCTCATCCTCGGGCACAAGTTCGACGAGGCCGGGCAGCCGGAGTGGGTCGTCGCGAGCGAGTCGCTCGTGCTCGAGTCCGGCGGCTACGAGATCGTCCGCGACATCGCCCCGGGCGAGGCCGTGTTCATCGAGATGAACGGCCAGATGCACGCTCGGCAGTGTGCGAAGAACCCGCGCCTGGTGCCCTGCTCGTTCGAGTACGTCTACCTGGCCCGTCCCGACTCGGTGATGAACGGCATCTCGGTCTACGACGCGCGTCTGCGCCTCGGCAACCGCCTCGCCGACACCATCGAGCAGTACGCGCCGACCGGTGACATCGACGTCGTCATGCCGATCCCGGACTCGAGCCGGCCGGCCGCGATGCAGGTGGCGCAGAAGCTCGGCATCGAGTACCGCGAGGGCTTCTACAAGAACCGCTACGTCGGCCGCACGTTCATCATGCCGGGGCAGGCGGAGCGCAAGCGCTCCGTGCGCCAGAAGCTCAACGCGATGTCGTCCGAGTTCAAGGGCAAGAACATCCTCATCGTCGACGACTCGATCGTCCGCGGCACCACCAGCCGCGAGATCGTCGAGATGGCGCGGGCCGCCGGCGCGAACGAGGTCACGTTCACGAGCGCCGCTCCCCCGGTCCGGTACCCGCACGTGTACGGCATCAACATGCCGACGCGGGCCGAGCTCATCGCACACGACCGCAAGATCCCCGAGATCAACCGGGTGCTCGGCAGCGACCACCTGATCTACCAGGAGATCGGTGACATGCGGGACGCCATCATCGAGGGCTCCGACGTGACCGACCTCGAGATGAGCTGCTTCACGGGCGAGTACGTCACCGGCACGGTGTCGCCGGAGTACCTGTCCTGGGTCGAGGCGAACCAGCTCAGCTAGGTCGCGTCCAGGACGCGACCAGCAGACGGACGGGAGGCCCGTGGCGACACCGCCACGGGCCTCCCGTCCGTCAGGTGGTCGCGGCTACGGCCGCTGGTCGCCGTGCTCGTCGAGTTCGCCGTCGACCGTCTCGGGCGGGAGTTCGACCTCGACGCGCTCCGCCGTCAGGCGGGCAGCCCGCCGCGCGTAGACCCGGTCGAGCACGACCGCGACCACCGCGCCGACGAAGGCACCGATGGTGACGCCCCACAGGCTGAAGTAGCCGACGAGGCTGCCGAAGCTCGACTGCTCCTGCTGGCCGCCGAGGTTCATGGTGAGCGACACGACGACGAGTGTCGCGATGAACCCGAGGACCGCGCCGCCGACGATGAACACGCCGAACTTCGGCGCGCGGCGGATCGTGACCTCGTCCGAGGAGGCGACGGCGTTCGGCGCCGGGGCCACGGGCGGCTGGTCGTCGGGGCGATCGGGGGTGCTCACGATCCCATTGTCCCCCACTGTGGGACGTGCTCCGGCCGGTGTCCACGGGGCGATCCGGTGCAGGATGGTCCGAACCCGTCGTCGAACGATCGCAGGAGGTGGTGCGGGTGCCCGAACGGACGGTCCCCGGCCACGGCCGCCCGCCGCGCCCGCCCGCGCGCGTTCCGTGGCCCCTGTTGCGTCGCCGCGAGGAGGACCGCGCCGTCGCCGTCGTCGCCCAGCACCGCTGGAGCGTCGCGCTCGTCGGCGCGCCCGGACTCGGCAAGACCACCGTCGCCGCACGGGTGACCGACCGGGTCGTCGAGCGCGACCCGACCGACCGCACCGTGGTCGTGCCGATCACGGCCGTCGCCGCGAGCCGGTCGATGCCGTTCAGCGCCGCCGCGGAGCGGTTCGGCGAGCTGCCCACGACCCTGTCCGAGCTCGCGGACCGCGCCGGTGCCGAGGCCCGGCTGCGCGCGATCGCCGAGCTGCGGGACCGTGACGTCCTCATCCGCGTCGACGACGCCGACCACCTCGACGCGATCTCGGCGCGCTACGTCGCCTGGCTCGTCCGCGAGCAGGGCGCCCGGATCGTGCTGACGTGCCGCGACTTCACCGCGCTGCCGGAACCCCTGCGCGCGCTCTGGCAGGAGGACCTGCTCGAACGGATCGACCTGCAGCCGCTCGCGCTGCACGAGACGGCGGCGCTCATCGCCGAGGCGCTCGGTGCGCAGCTCGAGACGGCCTCGGTCGAACGGGTGCAGCGTGCGACGGCCGGCAACCCGCTCTACCTGCGCGAGGTGGTGCGTGCGGCGCGGACGTCCGGCGCCCTGGAGCACACGGCCTCCGGCTGGTACTGGCGCGGCCGGGTGACGGCGTCGAACAGCCTCGCCGACATGTACCGGACCGAACTCGGCTCGCTGCCGGAGGACCTGCGCGACGTCGTCGACATCGTCGCCCTCGCGGACCCGATCCCGTTGGCGCGCCTGCTCGGACTCGTGAGCGGCGGTGACGTCGACCGCGTCGTCGCGCTCGGACTGGTCCGCATCGACACGGTCGAGGACGGCGCCGCGGTCGTCCGGCCGTCGCACCCGCTCGTCGGCGAGGTCATCCGCGGCCTGGTGCCGGTCGCCCGGCGCTCGGCGCTGTTCGCGCGTGCGAACGCCTTCCGCGCCGACCGGCCGGAGGGCGCCCCGCCCGCGGCGCGGCTCCGGGCCGCGCTCTGGTCGCTCGAGTGCGGCGTGCTGCCCTCGGTCGAGCAGCTGCTGGACGGCGCGCAGGTCGCCGCACGGCTGCAGGAGCACGAGAGCACGCTGTCGCTGACCTCGGCGGCGCTCCGCACGACGCTGCACCCGACGGAACGGGTCACGGCGCTGTGCCTCCGGTCGCTGGCGTACGCCTACTCGGTCGGGCGCGAGGCCGGACGCGCCGACGCCGAGGCGGCCTGGGCCGTCGCACAGGCGTCGAGCGACGAGGTCTCCGACGACGCCGTGATCCAGGCGTGCGAGACCCTGGCGAACACCCGGCAGTTCCACGACGACGACGTCGACGCCGCGGTGGCCCTGACCGACGCCGCCGTCCCGCTCGTGTCCGGCGACGCCGTCGAACGGCTGCGCCTGCTGCGGTTGAGCCACCTCGGCTGGGGCGGACGGTTCGCCGAGGTCCGGGCCGAGGTCGAGCGGAGCGGGATCGTGCACGCACCGACCGTGCCGGCGTCCTTCCTGTGCCTCGCCGCCTGCGCCGTGATGGCCCTGGCGACGGAGGGTCGACTCGACGACGCCTCGGCGTTCGGACGCCGGGCGCTCGCCACCGCGGTCGAGCACCTCGAGGACTCCCCGTGGAGCGTCGGGGAGATCATCTCGGTGCTCCACCAGGTGCAGGTCTGGCGGGGCGACCTCGCCGACCTGTTCACCGAGGTGCCGGTCCGACGCTCGAGCCCCTACCTGAAGTACGACTTCACGCTCGAGCTCATCGGCGAGGGCAACCTGGCGATCGGGCAGCGCCGCTGGGACGACGCGATCACGGCGTTCACGGCGGCGTGCGAACGGTACGACGTCGCCGACCACGGCGGGTTCGCGGCGTACCCGTGGGCGCGCCTCGCGATGGCGTACGGCTTCGCCGGGCGGGCGGAGGACGCCGCCCGGGCGCTCGACCGCGCACGGACCACGCCGCTCAGGGCGATGCGCATCACCGGCGAGCTCATCCCCACGACGATCGCCTGGGCCGAGGCCGTCATCGGCAACCCCGCCGGAGCGCTGCACGCCGACGAGGTCATCGCGCGGAGCACCGAGTCCGGGTCCTGGACCGCGGTGATGTACGCACGGGCCCTGCACTACTCGACCGACCTGCTCGCGGGACGCGAGGCGGGACCGTCCCTCGACCGCCTGCGCGAGGCGGCCGCGCGCATCGAGGGGCCGCTCGCCGCCGCGGTCGTCGAGTACGCCGACGCGCTCCGGTCCGGGGACCGCGTCCGGACCGTGGCCGCGCAGGGCGTCCTCGCGTCGCACGGCATGGCGGTCGCGGCGAGCCGGGCGAAGGCACCGCTGACGAAGCGCGAGTACGAGGTCGCCGAGCTGGCGGCGGGCGGACTGAGCAACCGGCGCATCGCCGAGGTCCTCGGGCTGTCCACCCGCACGATCGACGCGCACCTGTCGCGCGTGTTCGCGAAGTGGCAGCTGCACGCCCGGTCGGAGCTCGGCGAGCTCTTCTGAGGGCCGTCGCCGCGCAAGAACGTTGCGGATTGCAGCACGACTCGCCGCGCCGGTTGACACCTGACGTGCAAGGTCGCGTACCTTGGTGCTTGTCGCCGGGTTCGGACCCGTTCGGGTCGGGTCCGAATCCCGGCGACTTCAAGCCTAGGCAACCGGTTGCACGATACGCATCGGTAGCGACTACCTAATTCGCGCGGACCGGTCGGCACGGAGCGCGACCGGGTCGCATCGCCGGCCGGACGTCCCGTCGTCCGCCGGGCCGGGTCGGTCGACCCGCGCCACGACGGCCGGGAGGCCCGAGGCGGGGCCGTCACGGGCCTCCCGTCCGTCGACCCGGCGGTTCAGAGCGCAGCGTGCACCGGCAGGAAGGCCGTCAGGTCCGCGCGCGAGCCGGACGCGCTGACGCGCGCCTGCGCGACCGCCTCGTCCCAGGTGAGCACCCCGGTGGCCAAGGCGAGCCACGTGGACGCGTCCGTCTCGACCACGTTCGGGGGCGTGCCGCGGGTGTGGCGCGGTCCGGGGACCGCCTGCACCGCCGCGAACGGCGGCACCCGCACCTCGACACTGTTCCCGGGGACGTCCTCGGCGAGCCGCTGCAGGGTCCAGCGCACCGCGGTCGCGAGCGTCGGCCGGGCCGTCTCCCCCTGCTGCACGGCACGCAGTGCCGCGATCCCGTCGGCGTCCTCGATCCTCCTGGGTGGCATCTCCACAGGCTAGCCGTCGCATCGCGGCGGGCGAGCCCGGATCGGTAGGGTGATCGGGTGCGAATCCTCGTCCTCGGTTCCGGTGCCCGCGAGCACGCGATCATCACGGCCCTGCTCGCAGAGCGCGCCGGTCACGTCATCACGGCGGCTCCCGGCAACGCCGGCATCGCCGCCGACGTCGAGACCGTCTCCCTCGACCCCACGAACGGCGCCCTCGTCGCCGAGTACGCGATCGAGAACGGCGTCGAACTCGTCGTCGTCGGTCCCGAGGCACCGCTCATCGCGGGCGTCGCCGACCCCGTCCGCACCCGCGGCATCCCGGTGTTCGGCCCGGGCAGGGCCGCCGCGCAGCTCGAGGGCTCGAAGACCTTCGCCAAGCGGATCATGTCCGAGGCCGGGGTGCCCACCGGGCGGCCCGTGTACGCCGGCACCGTGGACGAGGCCGTGGCCGCGATCGACGAACTCGGCGCCCCGTACGTCGTCAAGGCCGACGGGCTCGCCGCCGGCAAGGGCGTGCTCGTGACCGAGGACCGGCAGGCCGCCGTCGACCACGCCACGTACTGGCTGCAGCACGGCCACGTCGTGGTCGAGGAGTTCCTGGACGGCGAAGAGGTCTCGCTCTTCTTCCTGAGCGACGGACACGACGTCCGGGCGCTCAGCCCCGCGCAGGACTACAAGCGACTCGGCGACGGCGACGTCGGCCCGAACACCGGCGGGATGGGCGCCTACTCGCCCCTGCCGTGGCTCGCCGACCGCTGGGGGAGCGAGCAGGCCTTCGTCGCCGAGGTCACCGAGCTGGTCGCACTCCCCACCGTCCGTCGCCTCGAGCACGAGGGCACCCCGTTCGTCGGACTGCTCTACTGCGGGCTGATCGTGACCGAGCAGGGGGTCCGGGTCATCGAGTTCAACGCCCGGTTCGGCGACCCGGAGACGCAGGTCGTGCTCCCCCGCCTGGCCACGCCGCTGAGCGGTCTGCTGCTCGCCGCGGCCACGGGGCAGCTCGGCAACGCACCCGCCCCGGAGTTCCGCGACGAGGCCGCCGTCACGGTCGTGCTCGCCAGCGAGGGCTACCCGGAGAACCCGCAGACCGGCCGCGCGATCACCGGCATCGACGCCGCCGACGCCCGCGACGGGGTCTCCGTCGCGCACGCCGCCACCGGCCTGCTCGACGACCAGCTCGTCGCCACCGGCGGCCGCGTGCTCAGCGTCGTCGCCACCGGGTCCTCGTTCGCCGAGGCCCGCGAACGCGCCTACGCCGGCATCGGCGACATCACGCTCGCCGGCGCGCAGTACCGCACCGACATCGCCGCGAAGGTCGCCCGGTGACCGCCGCGCCGCGCGTCGCCGGGTGGGACCACGTCTCGTCGGGCAAGGTCCGCGAGCTCTACGTGCCGACCGGCACCCCGGACATCGCGAGCGCCTCCGAGCTGCTGCTCGTCGCGTCCGACCGGGTCAGCGCCTACGACTTCGCGCTCGAACCGCCGATCCCCGGCAAGGGCGAGCTGCTCACCCGGCTGTCCCGTTTCTGGTTCACGCAGCTGAGCGACGTGCCGAACCACCTCATCGGCCCGTCCGAGGGCGGCACCCCGGTGCCCGCCGACGTCGAGGCCCGCTCGATGCACGTGATGCCGCTCGAGATGTTCCCCGTCGAGTGCGTCGTCCGCGGCTACCTCGTCGGCAGCGGCTGGGCCGAGTACCAGGAGACCGGCAGCGTCTGCGGCGTGCCCCTGCCCGAGGGGCTGTCGAACGGTGACCGCCTGCCCGAGCCGATCTACACCCCGGCGTACAAGGCGCCGCAGGGCGAGCACGACGAGAACATCTCCTACGAGCAGACCGTCGACCTGGTCGGCGCCGAGGTCGCGGCGACCCTGCGCGAGCTGTCGCTGCACGTCTACACCGAGGCGGCGGCGATCGCGCTCGACCGCGGTGTGGTGATCGCCGACACGAAGTTCGAGTTCGGCCGCGACGCCGACGGCCGGATCCGCATCGCGGACGAGGTCCTGACGAGCGACTCGAGCCGGTACTGGGACGCCCGCGCCGACGCCCGCACGGACTCGTTCGACAAGCAGATCGTGCGCGACTGGCTCAGCGCCAACTGGGACCGGCAGGGCACCCCGCCGGTCCTGCCCGACGCGATCGTGGCACGGACCGCGGCGCGGTACGCCGAGCTGATCGAGCGTCTCGGGGCCTGACGGCGGGCGCGCTGCGCCGGCCGGCGCTGCCCGGGTGTCACCGACGGGTCGGCCCCCGGCGGCAGGCGTCGGACGTCAGGCGGCAGGCGTCAGGCGTCGCGAGCGACGACGACCACCGTCAGGTCGTCGCCCGGGTCGTGCTCGACGGCCCGTTCACGCACGCGCTGCAGGAACGCGGGAATGTCCGGCGACTGCCGGTACAGCGCACCGAGTTCGGTGAGCGACGCCAGGGTCGAGTCCCACAGCTCGAGCGCGCCGTCGCTCACGATGATGAGGACGTCGCCCGGCCGGAGCACGAGCGAACCCGACGCCCGCTCGATGCCGACGGGGTGCAGCCCGATCGGCAGGTCCGAGGAGCGCAGGACGCGCTCGGCCCCGTCGTCGCGGAGCTGCAGCACGAGCCCGTGCCCCGCGTCGGTGAAGTCGAGGCGCCCGGTCGACGGCGTCAGGCGTCCGTGGAACATCGTGGCGAAGGACTCGGCGCGGCTGAGCTCCGGGGCGACCTGCGCCTCGAGCTCGGCGACCGCGACGTCGGGCGCCGTGTCCCCGCGCGCGAGCAGGCCACCGCGGATGGTGGCGGCGAGCAGCCCGGCCGACATGCCCTTGCCCATGACGTCCGACACGGTCAGGTGCACGGAGTCGTCGCCGGAGCGGTGCCAGTCGTGGAAGTCGCCGGAGACCACACCGTGCGGCACGGACATGCCGGCCAGGCGGTAGCCGGGCACGTCGATGGCGTCGGGTTCGAAGCCCGTCAGCACGGAGCGGAGACGGTCCTCGTCGGCGCCGGCGGCGAGTTCGCGCTCGGCCCAGGTGCCGAGCTCCTGCAGCAGGGAGACCTCGTCGGCGTCGAGCGTCCGCGGCTCCGGGTCGATGAGGCACAGCGTGCCGACCTTCACGTGGTCGTCCCCGATCCGCAGCGGCACCCCGGCGTAGAAGCGGACGTTCGGGTCCTCGACGACCATCGGCATGTCGGAGTACCGGGCGTCGACGCGGGCGTCCGGCACCAGCACCGGACCGTCCTCGCCGAGGGTGCGCCCGCAGAAGGTGTCGAGCAGCGGGATGGTCGGCCCGAAGTGCGCGTCGCTCTGCTGGGACTTGATCGTCACCGTGGAGGTGCCGGCGAGGTTGAGGAAGGAACCCGAGACGCCGAAGGCCTCGCGCGCGATCCGGGTGATCCGTTCGAAGCGTTCCTCGGGGCCGCCCTCGACGACGTCGAGCGCAGCGAGCAGCGCTGCGCGGCGGACCGCTTCGGGCGAAGCACTGCCGAGGGCGGTCGTCGCTGGATCGGTGTGGTGCATGCCTCCACGCTAACGCGCCGAACGGACAGAGGGCGTCCCCCCATCGGAGGACGCACACCCCCAGTAGGCGGGGAACCGCTGGCCGGGCACCCGCCGACGCCGGACTAGCCTGGACCGGTGCCCCGTCCCGTCGCCCCCGCGCTCGCCCTCGCTGCCGCAGCGCTCCTGACGCTGGCGGGCTGTGGTGCTCAGGACTCGACCGGGCAGATCGCGGTCACCGTGTCGTCGAACGCCGCTGAGCACCCCTACGAGGTCGAGGTCTTCGCGTCCACCGGCGGGCTGTCCGAGCACCAGCGGGTGTTCCCGGGCGGCACCGCGTCGTTCGCGGGCGTGCCGCTCGGATCGGTCACCGTCCGGGCGGGCGACCTGTGCCCCCGGACGGCGAAGGTCTCGAACGGCGCCGTCGCCCACGTCACGTTGACGACGACCGGCTGCTGACGCCCCGCCGGCCCCACCCGCTTGCCGCGGTCAGGGTGCGGGGACCGCGTCCCACTCGTCGCCGTACCGCGAGAGCACGGTCCAGCGCGACACCGGCCACGTGGTGACGAACGCGCGCCCGACGACGTCGTCCACCGGCACCGTGCCGTGCACGCGCGAGTCGGCGGAGTCGTAGCGGTTGTCGCCCATCACCCAGATCCGCCCCTCGGGGACGGTCACCGTGAAGTCGTCCGCCGCGACCCGGTCGGACCCGGGCTCGTGCACCACGTACGGTTCGTCGACGGCGTGCCCGTTCACCGAGAGCCGTCCGGCCGTGTCGCAGCACGAGACGGTGTCGCCGGGCAGCCCGATGACCCGCTTGATGAGGTCGTCGCCCTGACCGGTGCCGAGCCACCCGCCTGGGTCCTGGAAGACGACGACGTCGCCGCGCCGCAGCGGCACCAGGCCCGGGACGAGTTCGTTGACGAGCACGCGGTCACCGACCAGCAGCGTGTTCTCCATCGACGCCGAGGGGATGTAGAACGACCGGACCAGGTAGGCCTTCACCAGGAACGAGGCCAGGAGCGCCACGACGACGATCACCGCCAGGTCGCGCAGGAACCGCCACCCGGCGCGGCCCGGCCGCTGCTCGGCGCCGGCCCCGGACTCGGACTCGGACTCGGACTCGGACTCGGACTCGACGGCACTCAATGCGTCAACACCACCTTCACGAAGCCGATCACGAACGCCAGGGCCGCGAGCACGATGCCGCCCCAGAGCCCGAGGAACGTCGGCTGCTTCCCGCTGAACCGCTGCATGAAGACCCCGACCAGCCCGATGCGGACCACCAGGATCACGAGGGCTGCGGTCTGCGCCCACTCGGCGGGCACCCACTCGAGCCAGGCAGCCGCGTAGAGCACCGCGGGGATGAGCCCCGAGGTCGCGATCGGGTTGGCGTTGCGCGTGATCGTCACGACCGACTCGCGGCGCACGGCGTCGGGCACGGTCTCGTCGGCACCGAGTCCGTGCGCGACGAGGTGCGACAGCACGTGCGCCAGGTACGTCAGCACGGCGGTGGCCAGGACCGCCCAGACGGCGGACCCGTGGCGGATCGCCTCGGGATCGACCGCGATGGCCGCGGCGAGCACCGTGATGTTGCCGTAGATGTACGACGACATCCGGTCGCGGACGTGCTCGATCGGCAGGTCGCGAGGGTCGGGACGACCGCCGCGGGGTCCGCGCCCGCGCGGGACCGGTCGTCGTGTGCGTGGCATCCGTCCATCTTGGCCTCCGCAGCGCCCGCTTCGCCGACAGGACACCGAGTGCGATGGCACCCGCGTGTCCGGTTCCGGCAGACTGGCTCGCGACCGGTGCACCGCAGCACCGGAGGGGAGGCCCGGATGACGTCCGAACGACCGCTCGCGTTGGTGACCGGCGTGGGCCGCAGGGCCGGGATCGGCGCTGCGCTCGCCGTCCGGCTGGCGACCGACGGCTGGGACCTGGCCATCTCGTGGTGGAGCCCGTACGACGACCGCGTGAGCGGCGGGCCGGACCCGGACGGGATCGACGCCGTGGTGCAGGAGTGCAGGGCCGCGGGTGCACGGGTGACGCGCCTCCCGGTCGACCTGGAGGACCCGGACCAGGCGGCCGCGCTCGTAGGCCGCGCCGAGGCGGAGGCGGGCGCGCCCGTCACCGCACTCGTGATGTCGCACTGCGAGTCGGTGGACTCGGACTTCGCGACGACGACCGTCGAGTCGTTCGACCGGCACATGGCCGTCAACGCCCGCGCCCCGTTCCTGCTCGTGCAGGCCTACGCGGCGAGGCTGCGTGCGGGTGCCGACGCCCCGCGCGACCGCCGACGGGTCATCGCCCTGACGAGTGACCACACGGCGTTCAACCTGCCGTACGGCACGAGCAAGGGGGCGCTCGACCGGCTCGTCATCGCAGCCGCGCACGAGCTCGCGGACGTCCACGTGAGCGCGAACGTCGTGAACCCGGGGCCGAACGACACGGGCTGGATGACGGACGAGATCCGGCAGGCCGTGGTCGAGCAGACCCCGGGCGGGCGGCCGTCGACGCCGCGCGACACCGCTGCGCTCGTCGGGTTCCTGTGCGGCCCGGACGGCGGGTGGGTGAACGGGCAACTGCTCAAGACCGACGGCGGGTTCAGCGCCCGGTGACCGTGTGCGCTCATTTGGTTGACGCGTCAACCAAACCGGCGCACACTGGGGACATGCACACGCAGGACCTCCTCGCCGCCACCACCGGGATGGGCGCCGTCACGCTCCGCGTCGCGGACCTCGACCGGATGATCGGCTACTACCGCGACGGCATCCGGCTCGCGCTGCTGTCGAACGACGGCGGCGTCGCCGTCCTCGGTCGCGGCACCACCCCGATCGTCGTCCTCGAGCACGCGCCGTCGATGCAGCACGCCGGCGCGCACGAGGCCGGGCTCTTCCACACCGCGATCCTGTTCGACACGAAGGCCGACCTGGCGGCCGCGTTGTACTCCGTCGCGACGCAGTACCCGCAGACCTTCACCGGCAGCGCCGACCACCTGGTGAGCAACGCGTTCTACTGCACCGACCCCGAGGGCAACGGTGTCGAGCTGTACTGGGACCGCGACCGGACCGAGTGGTCGTGGACGCACGGCATGGTCGACATGGCCACCATCTTCGTCGACCCGAACGCCTTCCTGCAGGAGAACCTGAGCGCCGCGGCGCTGGAGTCGGCAGCGTCGGCGCCGGGACGCGTCGGGCACGTGCACCTGTCCGTCGGCGACGTCGCCTCGGCCCGCGACTTCTACGTCGACCGGCTAGGCTTCGCGACCACGGCGGCGATGGGCGACCAGGCCCTGTTCGTCAGCGCCGGCGGGTACCACCACCACATGGCGATGAACACGTGGAACTCCCGCGGGGCCGGACGTCGGCAGCTCGCGCTCGGGCTCGGCCTCGTGCGCATCGAGGTACCGGGGGCGGACGACCTCGGGGCCCTCGTCGCGCGCATGCACGACACCGGGGTGCAGACCGCGGACGACGGTCGGACCGTCGCGTTCGAGGACCCGTGGGCGAACCGCATCGAGGTGACCGCGCCGGGTCGCGGCTGAGGGCCGGGTGGGCGCGGCGGCGGTTGCGGGGCCGCGCGGCGGCGGGCGCGCGGCGGCGGGCGTGCGGCGGTCGCGGGGGCGCGCGGCGGCGGTCGCGCGGCGGCGGGTTGCATGCGAGCGCATCGTGCGACGACCCACGGGTCGATCGACGCGTGCTCCGTCGGAGGATACGCACGCATGTGATGCACGCGCATGTTCCGACCGTGCACGAGACGATCGACGCGTGGTCCGTCGGACGATGCACATGCAAGCAGTGCGGCGAACGGGTCGCTCGGAGGCACGGAGCCACGGAGCCACGGACCCACGGGCCCGCGGAGCCACGGGCCCAGCGGTCAGCGTGCGCGGAAGTACCGGTGCAGGGACCGCTCACGGACCATCGCGGCCGCCGCGGCCCCGCCGACCAGCACACCGACGAGCCCCATCGCCGCGACACCGACCGCCTCGACCACGATCGGCACGGCGTCCGCCGGTCCGAGCCCGCGGACGGCCACCACGCCGACGGCCACCGCCACGCACGACCCCACCGCTCCCCACAGCCCGTGTTGCAGCACCAGACCGAGGGCCTGCGCGCTCCGCGGGACACCGACGTGCAGGTCGGACGCCAGCGAGAGGCGCCGACGCCCGACGGACGCAGCACCGACCGCCATCCCGGCCGCGAGCGCCGCACCGAGTGACGCCGCCACCGGGTCGTTCGCCGCCGGGGTGAAGGTCACCCCGGCGCGGGGGTTCAGCTGCCCGACCGTCGGACGGGCCTCGTCGTCGGCACCGGTGCCCGGCAGGACCGTCCGCCGGAGCGCCGCGAGGGTGTCCTCCCGTTGCGGCCACACCGTCACCCAGCACGCATCGAACGCGCGGCCGTCGTCCGGGGTCGGCGCGAGGAGCGCGTACTCGAGGTCCGGGTCGCGGCCGTCGTCCGGGTACGGGTACACACCTGCCACCGGCGGCCCGGGCCCGACCGACGTGCCCGCCGCCGTCACGAGCGTGTCCCCGGGCGCGAGGCCTAGCGACTCCTGCACCGACGGGGACAGGACGACCCCGACCGACCCGGTGGCACCGGCCGCGGACCCGACGACCGCCGGGAAGCCCGCCGTGACCTCGTACGTCGGCACCGCCGAGCCGGGCAGCGCGGCCGGCACCGTGCCCTCCTCGAGCCGCCGGAGCGCCCCGGATGCCCGGACCCCCTCGGAAGCCGCAAGCGCGTCGCACGCACGGCCGTCGATCCGCCCCTCGGCACGCTGCACCGTCGTGGCCGCCCCGCTCGCCACGTAGTCGGCGGCACCACGGACGTCCGCGGCGAGCGCCGTGGCGCGGAGACCGACGACCCCGCCGACGAGGACCGCGAGGACGAGGGCGCCCGTCGCCGCCCACCCGGCACCCGTCACGACGTCCCGCCAGGCCTCGCGCGCGACCTCCCCGAGCCGCATGTCCCGTCGTCGACACGCATCAGCGGCCCGGGGCCGGTCGGGCCGCCTCACCGGTACTGCCCGAGGTCGAGGACGGAGTCGCACGCAGCTCGGGTGTCGTCGTCGTGCGTCGCGACGACGACCACGGTCCCCGACGCGGCGAGCGCCCCGATCGCCCGGTTCACCTCCGTCGCCGTCGCCCGGTCGAGCTGGGCCGTCGGCTCGTCGACGAGCATCAGTCCCGGGCTGCTCGCCACGCCCCGCGCCAGCATGAGGCGTTGCGCCTCGCCCCCGGACAGCTCGCCGAACCGGGCGTGCACCCGCCCGTCGAGGCCGAAACGACCGAGCAGTTCGACCGCCCGCCGATCGGCAGTCCGGCGGTCGTCACCGCGCGCGAGGAACGGCAGCGCCACGTGGTCCAGCGCTCGACGCCGAGCGACCCCGTGCGGGTTCTGGAACACCCAGAGCGGTCGGCACCCTGCCGGACGGTCCACGGAGCCGGCGGTCGGCCGGAGCATCCCCGCGAGGACCGCCAGGAGCGTCGACTTCCCCGAGCCGCTCGGCCCGACGACCGCAGTGACCGTGCCATCGACGAAGGTGCGATCGACCTGGCGGAACAGGACCGTGCCGTTCGACCAGGTGTGGCCGACCCCGGCCAGCGTCACCGGCACGGACGGGACCGGTCGGGATCGGCACGGACCCGGTCGAGTGGTCGACCCTCGGGCCCGCGCACGAAGGACTGACCGAGCTCGGAGCCGAGGACCTCGACCTCGAGTGCCGGGCCCGACGTCGGTTGCACGCAGGCCTGATCGCCGTCGAGGTCCCACAGCGCCGTCGGCGGAACGACCTGCACCGTCCGGGGACGGCGGAGCGACCAGGCCGCCGGGAGCGTCGGGACGCCGTCGGCCGACGACACCGTCACCGCGTACTCGGGCAGTGCGGCGACCGCAGCCAGCGCATCGGGTGCCGACACGACACCCCGCGCATCGACCGGGACGTCGGCGCCGCCGACCCGCAGCACCCGGTCGCCCGGAGCCGAGTCGGCCGACAGGGTCTCGATGCGCGCTCCGCGGAGCTCCGCCGGCAACTCGACGAGCGTCCCCTCGGCGTCGACGGGGGCGCCGAGGACCGCCGTGCAGGCACGGACGCTGTTCTCGACAGCCGGGACCCAGGCGAAGGGCGCCCGCGGCACCACGCCGTCGGGCAGGTCGTCCGCCGTCACGCCGCGGTCGACCAGGAACTGCCGTGCGGCAAGGAGGGTCCCGGGGCCGACGAGTCCGTCGACCGCGAGTCCCGCGCCGAGGCGCGTGAGCTCGGCCTGCAGCCCGGAGACGTCGTCGCCGCGGTCACCCGGTTCGAGGTCCCGCCAGAGCGGTTCCCCCGTCGCCAGCGCGACCACCGGCTGACCGTCGACGCCGGCGATCACGTCACCGCTGACGAGCGGGGCGCCGGTCGAGCACGACGACGCTGTCACCGTCCCGGTCCGGGTCGTCACCACGGCTCTGGGTGCCCCGGTCTCGAGGGCGAGTTGCACCTGCCGCTCGTCGGCGTCGGTGCGCTCGGTGACCGCGACGGTCCTGGCGGGCGACGCGGTCCGGAGCGCAGCCGGCGGCTCGGCCGGCACCGCCACCACGACCGCGGCGGCGCTGCCGGCCGCGACGAGCATCGCGCCGAGGCCGAGGAGCGCTCCGTACGGGCGCTGCATCAGCCGTCCCGCCACAGCCCGAGCGGATCGAGCTGACACTGCCGCGCCTTCTCGTCCATCCAGTCGAACGGCAGCGTGTCGTCGTCGTAGTCCTTCCGCCACTGCTCCTCGGTGTACCCCCGACCGACGAGCCCCGCTCGCTGCAGGCACGGGACGGTGATCTCGGCCTCGTCGAGTCGCTCGGGGTTCCGGCGAGTCTGCTCGAAGAGGAAGGTCACGTACTCGTCGTACCGCTTCTCACACGCGCGGAGGACCGGGTCCGACCGCTCGAAGTAGTCATTCGGATACTTCCCGTCCAGCGATGGGAGCGAGAACCCGCCGTCCGGGTCGTACTCGATCCCGAGACCGGAGTCGGCGAGACACCGCCGGACGCCTTCGTGCGCCTCCTCGAGCTCTGCGGCCGTGACCTTTCCGTCGGCGAGCATCGACGCCTCGGAGTCGGAGACTCCGTGGTCCAGAGCCGATCGGAACTCGTCGGCCCAGGGGCCGGCGTGCTCGAGCGACGCCGTCCGACTCGACGACGCATGGCCCGGGATGACAGGGGCAGCCGCACAGCCGGACGTGAGCAGTGCCACGAGCGTGAGGAGAGCAGCTCCCGCTCCAACGCGCCTCACGGCGCCCGCCAGAGGCCGAGCGGATCGAGCATGCACTGCCGCGCCTTGTCGTCCAACTCGAAGTACGGGAGCGTGTCCGCGTCGAGGTCCTCCCGCCACTGCTGCTCGGTGTAGTCCCGTCCGACAAGACCGGCCTTCCGCAAGCACGGCACGGTGATCTCCGCATCGTCCAGACGCTCCGGGTTCCGTCGCGTCTGCTCGTACAGGTAGGTCACGTACTCGTCGTACCGTTTCTCGCAGGCCCGCAGGATCGGGTCCGACCAACCGAAGAAGCCCTCGTCGACCTCCCTGTCGAAGGGATGCAGTCGGAAACCACCGTCCGGGTCGTAGGTGATGCCCAGGCTGGAGTCGGCCAGGCACCGACGCACCTGTTCGTGCGCCCCCTCGACCTCCTCGGTTGTGATCCGGCCGTCGGCCAGGATCGATGCCTCGTAATCGGACGCACCGTCATCCAGGGCTGCCTTGAACTCGTCCGACCAGGGGCCGGCGTGTTCGAGTGTCACGTCGGTCCGAGCCGACGGCCTACCCGGCTCAGCCGGGATGGTGGCACACCCAGTGCTTGCCAACGCGATCGTGACCACGAGTACGCACACGTGTGCTCCGTGTCCCCAGCGACCGGCGGCCATTCAACGTGCCGTCATCCCGTATGACACGACGTTGATCCAGCAGGCCCTCTGGCTGGACCATGAGCCGCGATCGGCCCAGTTCCCGTAGGCCGTGTCCTTGCCCTTGATCACGTCCCAATGGCGAGCGCCTCGGGAACAGGAGTTGTTCTTGCCCTTGAACGTCGAGACCGACCCGTAGCAAGCCGCGTTCGCCTCCGGAGCCGTGGCCGCGTCGACCGCGAGCCCACCGCCCATGACGCTTCCCAGCACAGCCATCCCCAACACCACGTTCTTGATCGACATCAGGCCCCTTCGCTCGTCGCTAGTGATGTATCACCGCTAACGTACAACAAGGGTGAGTTACGGCGCAACCGTCGGTGGGGCATCCGTGCAGGATGGATGCGTGACTGACGACATCCGCTGGGAGGTGCTCGAGGAGAGCACCCTCACGCTCCCCGACCACGAGGCCATCACCGCACTGCTGGCGCAGGCCTTCCCGGACTGGTCCCACTGGTACGTGGGCGGCCGGAGCTGGGCGGGCATGCAGCCCGAACGGCGGGTGATCGCCCGCGACGCCGACGGTGTCGTGCTCGCCCACGTCGGCATCCGCCGGATGTACATCTCGGTGGGCGGCCGTGATGTGCTGGTCGGCGACACCGGGTTGGTCGCTGTCGCACCGCGACTGCAGGGCACGGGCAAGGGCCGCGAGCTGATGGAGCGCGCGCACGCCGTGCTCGAGGGCCTCGCGGTGCCGTACGGCTTCCTCGGCGCCGGAGAGAACCGCATCCCGTTCTACGCGAACCTCGGCTGGCACCACTTCGACGACGTCGTCGGGGACTACACGGCCTTCACTGCCGAGGGCGCCGGCATGCCGATGACCGACCAGGGCGGCTGGATGGTCCTGCCGGTGGCGGAGCGGCTGGAGGACTGGCCGGACGGTCCGATCCTGCTCAACGGCCAGCAGGTCTAGGTCCAGGACGAGGACCGGGCGCGATCCTGCTCGACGGGCCACCGGTCCGGAACGTGAGAACGGACGGGAGGCGCGGTGCGGGTCCGACCCGCACCGCGCCTCCCGTCCGTCAGCAGTGGGGCTTACGCCTCGACCGCCACCGTCTCCGGGTCCTCGTTCGAGCCCGGTGCGCTCGGCACGACGGCCGCGCGCACGCGCGCGCCGAGGTCGGCGTCCACGTTCGTCCAGTAGGCGAACACGCGCTCACGCAGGTCGTCGCGGGTCACCTTCGAGACGTGACCGGCGATGTTGCCGACCAGGCGCTCACGGGCGGCGTCGTCGAGGACCTCGCGGACCATCGTGCCGGCCTGGCCGAAGTCGTCGTCCTCGGGGTGCAGGGTCGCGGCGGAACGCTGCAGCGCGCCGTCCGACTCCCAGCCCGGGGTCTCGTCGGTCGCGTCCGCGTCGGCGTGCGCGCCACCGAGCGAGTTCGGAGCGTAGACCGGCACCTCGGACTTCTGGAAGTCGAAGCGCATGGCGCCGTCCTTCGAGTACGAGTGGACCTCGTTCTTCGGGGCGTTCACCGGCAGCTGCGCGTGGTTGGTGCCGACGCGGTAGCGGTGCGCGTCCGCGTAGCTGAAGATGCGCGCGAGGAGCATCTTGTCCGGGCTCGCGGCGATGCCGGGCACGAAGTTCGAGGGGGCGAAGGTCGCCTGCTCGATCTGCGCGAAGTAGTTCTCCGGGTTGCGGTTGAGCTCCATGGTGCCGACCTCGATGAGCGGGTAGTCGGCGTGCGGCCAGACCTTCGTCAGGTCGAACGGGTTGAACCGGTACGACTCGGCGTCCGCGTAGGGCATGATCTGCACCTTGAGCGTCCAGCGCGGGTGGTCGCCACGCTCGATCGCGGCGTGCAGGTCGCGGATGTGGAAGTCAGCGTCCTCGCCGGCGATGCGGTCGGCGTCCTCCTGCGTGAGGGTCTTGTGGCCCTGCTCCGTCAGGAAGTGGTACTTCACCCAGAAGCGCTCGCCCTCGGCGTTGATCCACTGGTAGGTGTGCGAGCCGAAGCCGTCCATCTCGCGCCAGCTCGCCGGCAGGCCACGGTCGCCCATGAGCCAGGTGACCTGGTGCGCGGACTCGGGCGACAGGGTCCAGAAGTCCCACTGCATGTCGTGGTCGCGCAGGTGCGACCCGGGCAGACGCTTCTGCGAACGGATGAAGTCGGGGAACTTGATGCCGTCGCGGATGAAGAAGACGGGGGTGTTGTTGCCGACGAGGTCGTAGTTGCCCTCGGACGTGTAGAACTTCAGCGCGAAGCCGCGGGGGTCGCGCCAGGTGTCGGGCGAACCCTGCTCGCCGGCGACGCTGGAGAAGCGCGCGAGCATCTCGGTCTGCTGCCCCGGCTGCAGGAACGCGGCGCGGGTGTAGCGGCTGATGTCCTGCGTGACGGTGAAGGTACCGAACGCGCCACCACCCTTGGCGTGGACGACGCGCTCCGGCACGCGCTCGCGGTTGAACTGGGCGAGCTTCTCGACCAGGTAGTGGTCGTGCAGGGCGAGGGGGCCGTCGGCCCCGACACCCATGGAGTGCTGGTCGCTCGAGACGGGCGCGCCGCTGTTCGTCGTGGTGGTGGGGGTGCCGGACGGGGTGCCGGTCGTGTTCTGGTCGGACACGGTTCCTCCTTGGGTGGAACGGTTGGTTCGGTCAGGGATGCTCGGGTGGTTCAGGGGACGCGCGGGGCGTCGGCGGCGGCGTCACCGGGGACCGCGGCCACCGCGGGGGCACCGGTCGCGTCGACGGGCGCGGTGGCGTCGTCGCGCTCGGCGGCGGCGCACCGCTCGCAGATGCCCCAGTAGGTGACCTCGGCGGTCGTCACGGCGAAGCCGTGGGTCTCGGAGGGCGTCAGGCAGGGGGCGTGACCGACGGCGCAGTCGACGTCCTCGATCGCGCCGCAGAGGGTGCACATGACGTGGTGGTGGTTGTCGCCGGTGCGGCGTTCGTACCGCGCCGGACTGCCGGCCGGTTCGATCCGGCGCACGAGGCCGACCCCGGTCAGGGCGGCGAGCACGCCGTACACGGCCTGGTGACTGGTGGTCGGGAGCTCGGCGGTGAGCGCGGTCACGATGTCGTCTGCTGTGGCGTGCGGCATCGCCCCGGTCGCGCGCAGCACGGCGAGTCGCGGGGTGGTGACCCGCAGCCCCGCTCCCCGGAGCAGATCGGCGTCGGCGTCCATGCTGAGCCTTTCTTTTGCAGCGATCAAGACAAGAGCAACACTACACGAGTCGAGTGGACCGTCACCGACCCGTGCGCATGCCGCTACCGGAATACGTCATGTCACGATCCGGTCGCGATCCGCGGGGACGCTCCTGATCCGGGCCGATCGCGCGCTAGCGTCCGGACATGTCCACGCACCAGGGCCTGCCCGAGCAGGCACCCACAGCAGCGGACGTCCGGGGGATCATCGCGAAGCGGGACCTGGTCGTCGACCTCATCCGGACGGCCTGCGTCGTCCTCGTCGTCTTCGTGCACATCACGATGGTCGGCGTCGCCGCCGACGAGGGCGGTCTCCGGGTGACGAGCCCGCTGCAGGAGCTCCCCTGGTACGTGGCCGCCACGTGGATCGGCCAGGTGATGCCGCTGTTCTTCGTGGTCGGCGGCTTCGCGAGCGCCGTGGGGTGGCGCAGCACCGTGGCGCGCAGCGGCGCCGACGGCAGTCCTGCCCGAGACTGGGTCGCGACCCGACTGGTCCGGCTGTACCGCCCCGCCGTCCCCCTCTTCGTGGTGCTCGCCCTCGGCCTCGGCGTCGCCACCGCCGTCGGCACCCCGCCGGAGCTGCTCGCCGAGGTCGCCTTCGGCATCGGTTCGCCCCTCTGGTTCCTCGCCGCCTACGGCATCACGCAGTGCTGCGTCCCCTTCATGGTGCGCCTGCACGAGCGGGCCCCGTGGCGGACCCTCGGCGTCCTGCTCCTGCTGGCCGGCGCGGTCGACGCCGTGCGCCTCGCCACCGGCACCGCCGAGGTCGGGCTGCTCAACCTCGGTCCGGTCTGGCTGTTCGCGCAGCAGCTCGGGTTCCTGTGGGCCGACGGCTGGTTCGCCCGCCGTCCGAAGGCGCTGCTCCTCGCGGTCGCGGCTGCGGCCTACGCACTGCTCGTGCCGATGACCTCGATCGGGCTGTGGGCGCCGGACATGCTGCAGGACCTCAACCCGCCGATGCTGCCGCTGGCGTTCCTCGCGATCGCGCAGGCGTGCCTGGTCCAGCTCGTGCACGCTCCGCTCACCCGGCTCATGCGCACGAGGGCGGCACTCGGCACCGTCTTCGTGCTCGGCCGCGACGGCATGACGATCTACCTCTGGCACCTGCCGCTCTTCATCGCCCTGAACGGTGTCGCCCTGCTCCTCGGCGCCCCCTTCCCCGAACCGGGATCCGGCGTGTGGTGGGCGACACGACCGGTCGCCCTGGTGGTGCTGCTCGCCGTGTCGCTCGGCATCGCCCGCGCGCTCCGCTGGTTCGACCGCCCGCTCCCCCGCCTCGTGCCGACCACCGACCGGCCGGCGTGGCCGGTCGTCGCGGTGGCGGCGGTGTGCACGATCGGTCCGGCCTTCCTGGTGATGCAGGCGCACCTGTCGTTCGGCGTCGCCGTCGTCGGCGCGGTGGGCGTGCCGATCGGGGTGTGGCTGCTCTCCCGCACGGCCCCGGCGCGGAGCGTCCGGCAGATCTGAACCGGTTCTCACCGGCAGACGCCCTGCACGGAGGGGCGACGGGCGGAGGATGAGGAGCGCCGCACGATGACCGCCAGCCGGACGGTCCACGTCGGTCCCACCGCCGCAGGAGGCACCCGACGCCGTCGACACCCGAGTTCTGGAGCACCTGGCGGTTCGATCCTCTCGCCGCGGTCCTCGTCCTGGTCGCCGCCGTGGCCTACGGGCGGTGGGTGGTCGGTGCCGCCAGGCGCGGGACCCGGTGGCCGTGGTGGCGCACACTGGCCTTCGCCCTGGCGCTCGGACTGTTCGTCGTCCTGCAGTTCGGCATCGTCGGCGTGTACGACCAGCAGCTCCGGTGGGCGTTCGTCCTGCGCGCGGCCCTGCTCTTCTTCGCGGTCCCCGCGTTCGCTGCGCTGGGCGCGCCCGTCCCGTTGCTCCGGACAGGAGGCCCGGCTCGCCTCGCACGCGCCGCCGACGCGACGATGCGCTCGCGTCCGGTGCGACTGCTCGGGAACGCGATCGTCGCGCCGGTGGTCGCCCTCGTGCTGTTCGGCGTCCTGATCACCCCGCTGTCGGCGGTCGTCCGCGGCTCCGAGGGCTGGGCCGTCGCGCTCACCGCAGGACTGCCGGCGCTGGGGTTCGCACTGCTCGCACCCCTGTCCGAGCCGGGGGTGCTCCGCTCGTCGACGTTCGTCACCGCCGAGTTCCTGCTCGCCTTCGTGGAACTCGTCCTCGACGCGGTCCCCGGGATCGTGCTCCGGATCACGAACCACGTCCTCGACGGGTCGGTGGTGGCGGTGACCGGCAGACCGTGGTCACCGTCGCCGCTGCAGGACCAGCACCTGGCCGGCGACCTGCTGTGGTTCATCGCCGAGGTCGCGGACGTCCCCGTGCTCATCGCCCTCTTCGTGCGGTGGCAGCGGACCGACCGCCGCGAGGCCCGGGACGTCGACGCCCTGACGGACGAGCAGGTGGAGGCGATGACCCGCGCCCACCTGGAGCGCCGGGGCTGAGCGGGCCGCGGAGGGGCCGGCGGCGGGGACCGGGGCCTGCGGGCAACGTCGCCGACGTGAGTCGACATCGTCGCGGTCGTACGACGTCGATGACGTCGCACGTCGTCGGCCGCACCCGTCGTGTCGCTCCCCCGCGGACGCGACGCCTGCACCACCGCCCCGGACGCACCCGGGCCCCGGGCCGCTCGTGTGAGCAGCCCGGGGCCCGGGTGGACGGCGCTGGTCAGGCGTCGGCGTGCTTGCCGTGGTGGTCGATCGCCGCGAGCTCGTCCTCGGGCGTCGCCGGAGCGGCAGCCGCGGCGTGCACACCGTGCTCGGACGCCTTCGCGCCCTGCTCGGTCGGCTCCGTGCCCTGGTCGGACGACTGCCCCTCGCCGCCGGGCTGCGTGGTCACGTCGCCGGTCTTCTCCCACTGCACGGTCTGCTTCGGCTTCGCCAGGAACAGCGCCGCCACGATCGCGGCGACGAGCACGATCGCCGGCAGGAAGAGCGACTCGCCCATGGCGCGCGAGAACGGCTCGAGCAGGGGGCCGGGCAGCGCACCGACCTGCTGCTCCGCGCCGCCGGCGGACACGCCCCCGCTCGAGGACGGGAAGTTCGCCGTGATCCGGGCCTCCATCAGGGCCGCGATGCCGGCCGAACCGAGGACCGCACCGATCTGACGCGTGGTGTTGTAGACACCCGAGCCGGCACCGGCGAGCTTCGGCGGCAGGTTGCGCGTCGCCGAGACGGACAGCGGGCCCCACATGCAGGCGTTCGCGAGCCCGAGCAGCGCGCTCGGCAGGAGCACCCACCCCCAGTCGGCACCGGTCGACAGCAGGCCGCCGAACCAGAACAGCCCGCCCGAGAAGCACGCGAGCCCGAAGGCGGCCACCCAGCGCGGGTTCCAGCGGTTCAGGTTCTTGCCCACGAGCGGGGCGAGCGCCGCGGACAGCACGGCCTGCGGCACGAGGAGCAGCGCCGCCTGGGTCGGCGAGAAGCGCAGGACGTCCTGCGCCCAGAGCATGATCGGCAGCGCGAACGAGGCGATGGCGACACCGACGGCCGTGATGGCGACGTTGGCGAGCGTGAAGTTGCGGTCCTTGAACAGGCCGAGCGGCAGGAGCGGCTCCCCCTTCTGCACGCCCTGCCAGACCACGAAGGCGGCCAGCACGACGAGGCCGACGATGATGAGCATCCAGACCGAGATGATCCCCGTGATGGTGCCCCAGTCGTAGGTCTCGCCCTCCTGGATGCCGAAGACGAGCAGGAACAGCCCGGCAGCCGACAGGAAGATGCCGAGGTAGTCGAAGCGGTGGCCGTGGCGGTCGAACGAGGGCACGAAGCGCTGCGCGAGGACGAACGCGACGACGCCGACGGGGACGTTCACGAAGAAGATCCACTCCCAGCCGAAGCCGTCGACGAGCAGGCCGCCGACGATCGGGCCGACGAGCGAGGCGACACCGGCGACGGCGCCCCAGAGGCCCATGGCCGCGCCGCGCTTCTGCGGCGGGAAGATGCGCGTGATGACGGACATCGTCTGCGGGCTCATCATCGCGGCGCCGAGGCCCTGCACGACGCGGGCCACGATGAGCACCTCGATCGAACCGGCGAGACCGCACCACAGGCTGGCGAGCGTGAAGACGACGAGGCCGATCTGGTACATGACCTTCGGGCCGAAGCGGTCACCGAGGCGGCCCGTGATGAGCAGCGGCACGGCGTAGGCGAGCAGGTAGGCGCTCGTGACCCAGATCACCGCGTTGATGTCGGCGTCGAGCGCCTGCGCGATGGTGGGCGTCGCGACCGAGACGATCGTGGAGTCGACGAGGATCATGAAGAAGCCGACGACGAGGGCCCAGAGTGCGGGCCAGGGCTTCTTCTCGGTCGTCCGCGGGGGCGTTGCGGTGGTCATCGAGTGGGTTCCTTGCTGTTCGTGGGGGTGTCTGCGGGGACGGCCGGGCCGTCCCAGGTGAGGTCGCCGCTCTCGATGCGGTCGACCGTGGTGCTGAGCCACTCGATCTGCGCGGTGAGCATCGCACGGACGTACGACACGTCGAGCCAGTACCGCTCGGCCAACTGCTTGGCGTGCACGCGCCCGACGGCTGCGTCGTAGTCGTCGCGCTCCTGCTCGAGCGCGACGATCCGGGCCCGGACGGCATCGACCGCCTCGGTCCGCGACAGGTTCTCGACCACCGAGAGCGCCAGGTGGAACTGCGGGTACTCGTCGGCGGGTTCGGCGACCATGCCGCGGAGGCCGTCGGCCAGCGCCGCACGACCGGCGTCGGTGATCGTGTAGGTCGTGCGCTCCGGTCGGTTGCCGTCGCGGTCGGTGCCGACGACCTCGGCGAAGCCCAGCTCGGCCAGCCGGCCGACCTGGTGGTACAGGGTGCCCGGCCGGACCTTGACGTTCCGTTCCTGCTGCCGGTGGACCATCGTCTGGAACATCTCGTACGGGTGCATCGGTGCCTCGTTGAGCAGGTCGAGCGCGGCGAACGCGAGCGGCGTGAGCGGCGTCACCCGGGCCTCCTGACCGATCGATGGCGATGATGTTCCGACTGGACTATTCGACTTCGAATATACGGAGTGGAACACAGGTGAGCAAACGCACAGCACACTCTCCACAGGAGGCCCGGGTCCGGCCCGGCGGGCCGCCGCCGCCCCGTAGACTGGTCGCGTCCCCCCACCCCTGAAGTGCTGGAGAGAACACGTGCCAACGATCGTCGTCGAGGTCATGCCGAAGGCCGAGATCCTCGACCCCCAGGGCAAGGCGGTGGGCAACGCCCTCGCGCGGCTCGGCAAGTCCGACCTGACCAACGTCCGCATCGGCAAGCGTTTCGAGGTGACCGTCGACGGCCCCGTCGACGACGCGAAGCTCGCCGAGGTCCGCGACATCGCGGTCGACGTCTTCTCGAACGCCGTGATCGAGGACGTCGTCTCCGTGACGGTCGAAGGCCAGTGACCCGGATGCGCATCGGCGTCATCACCTTCCCCGGCTCGCTCGACGACCGCGACGCCCAGCGCGCCGTCCGTCTCGCCGGCGCCGACCCCGTCGCCCTCTGGCACGGCGACCACGACCTGCAGGGCGTCGACGCGATCGTGCTGCCCGGCGGGTTCTCGTACGGCGACTACCTGCGGGCCGGTGCCATCGCGGCCAAGGCCCCGATCATGGCCGAGGTCATCGACGCCGCCGGCAAGGGCATGCCCGTCCTCGGCATCTGCAACGGGTTCCAGATGCTGGCCGAGGCCCGTCTGGTCCCCGGCGCGCACACCCGCAACGCGCACCAGCAGTTCATCCGCCGCGACCAGAAGCTCCGGGTCGAGACCACCTCGACGGCGTGGACCTCGGGCTTCGCGCCCGAACAGGAGATCACGATCCCGCTCAAGAACGCCGACGGCCGCTTCGTCGCCGACGCCGACGAGATCAAGCGCATCGAGGACAACGGCCAGGTCGTGTTCCGGTACGTGGGCGTCAACCCGAACGGGTCGATCGACGACATCGCCGGCGTCTCGAACGAGCGCGGCAACGTCGTCGGGCTCATGCCGCACCCCGAGCACGCGACGGAGGCCGGCTTCGGTCCGGACACCCCCGCCGCGATGGCCTCCGGCACCGACGGCCTCACCTTCTTCACCTCCGTGATCGAGTCCACGCTGGTCAAGTGACCGCGACTCCAGTGACAGGGAACAACGACACCGTGACGACCTCCGTTCGCCCGAAGCCCGACACCGTGCAGGACGCGGCAGCGACCCCCGACAAGGAACAGCCGTACGACGCGCTGGGGCTGAAGCCCGACGAGTACGCCCGCATCAAGGAGATCCTCGGCCGCCGCCCCACCTCGGGCGAGCTGGCGATGTACTCGGTGATGTGGAGCGAGCACTGCTCCTACAAGTCCTCGAAGAACTACCTCCGTCAGTTCGGCAAGAAGGTCACGCCGGAGATGACGAAGAACCTGATGGTCGGCATGGGCGAGAACGCCGGGGTCGTCGACGTCGGCAACGGGTGGGCCGTCACCTTCAAGGTCGAGTCGCACAACCACCCGTCCTACGTCGAGCCCTACCAGGGCGCGGCCACCGGTGTCGGCGGCATCGTCCGCGACATCATCTCGATGGGCGCCCGTCCGGTCGCCGTGATGGACCAGCTGCGCTTCGGTGCGATCGACCACGAGGACACCGCGCGCGTCGTGCACGGTGTCGTCGGCGGCATCTCGTTCTACGGCAACTGCCTCGGCCTGCCGAACATCGGCGGCGAGACCTACTTCGACCCGGTGTACCAGGGCAACCCGCTGGTGAACGCCCTGGCAGTGGGCGTCCTGCGCCACGAGGACCTGCACCTGGCCAACGCGTCCGGTGCCGGCAACAAGGTCGTCCTGTTCGGTGCCCGCACCGGTGGCGACGGCATCGGCGGCGCCTCGATCCTGGCGTCGGACACCTTCACCGAGGGCGGCCCGACCAAGCGCCCCGCCGTGCAGGTCGGCGACCCCTTCGCCGAGAAGGTCCTCATCGAGTGCTGCCTCGAGCTGTTCCAGCAGGAACTCGTCGAGGGCATCCAGGACCTCGGCGCCGCGGGCATCTCCTGCGCGACGTCCGAGCTGGCGAGCAACGGCGACGGCGGCATGCACATCTCGCTCGACGACGTCCTGCTGCGCGACCCCACGCTCACCGCCGAAGAGATCCTGATGTCGGAGAGCCAGGAGCGCATGATGGCGGTCGTCCGCCCCGACAAGCTCGACGAGTTCCTGCGCGTCGTCGGCAAGTGGGAGGTCGAGACCAGCGTCCTCGGCGAGGTCACCGGCACCGGCCGGCTCGTCATCGACTGGCAGGGCCAGGAGATCGTGAACGTCGACCCGCGCACCGTCGCCGTCGACGGCCCGGTCTACGACCGCCCGGTCGCCTACCCGACGTGGATCGACGCGCTGCAGGCCGACACCGCCGCTTCGCTCGACCGACCGGTCGACGGCCCGGCGATCAAGGCGCAGTTCCTCAGCCTGCTCGGCTCGCCGAACCTGGCGTCGAAGAACTGGGTCACGAACCAGTACGACACCTACGTGCTCGGCAACACCGCGCTCTCGTTCCCCGACGACGGCGGCATGATCCGCGTCGACGAGGAGACCGGCCTCGGTGTCGCGATCGCCACCGACGCCAACGGCCGCTACTGCCAGCTCGACCCGAAGCAGGGTGCCCGCCTGGCCCTCGCCGAGGCGTACCGCAACGTCGCCGTCACCGGCGCCGTCCCCGCCGCGGTCACCGACTGCCTGAACTTCGGCTCCCCCGAGAACCCCGAGGTCATGTGGCAGTTCTCCGAGGCGGTCGAGGGGCTCGCCGACGGCTGCATGGAGCTCGGCATCCCGGTCACCGGCGGCAACGTCTCGTTCTACAACCAGACGGGCACGACCCCGATCCACCCGACGCCCGTCGTCGGCGTGCTCGGCATCATCGACGACGTCGCGAAGCGCGTCCCCTCGGGCTGGCAGGACGACGGCCACAACATCTACCTGCTCGGCACCACCTCGCTCGAGCTCGACGGGTCGGCGTGGGCCGGCACCGTGCACGGCCACCTCGGTGGCCGTCCGCCGGCGGTCGACCTGGGCCGCGAGAAGGCGCTCGCCGACCTGCTGCAGGCCGCGACGAGCGAGCAGCTCCTGACGAGCGCCCACGACCTGGCGGACGGCGGCCTCGGCCAGTCCCTCGCCGAGTCAGTGCTGCGCTTCGGCATCGGCGCGCGCGTGGTGCTGGACGAGCTCGAGTCCCGCGACGGTGTCGACACCGCCACGGCGTTGTTCTCGGAGTCGACGGGTCGTGTGATCGTGACCGTCCGTCGCGAGGACGACGTCCGGTTCCAGGGTCTGTGCGACGGCCGGGGCTTCCCGGTGCTGCGCATCGGCGTGACCGACGCCACGTCGGACGCGCTCGAGGTCCAGGGCGCGTTCGAGGCGTCGGTGGACGAGCTCCGGGGCACGCACCGTGCCACGCTGCCGTCCCGCTTCGGCGACGTGATCGTCGAGGACGTCACCGAGGGGTACGTCGGCCGCGGGCCGCTCGACTCCGACGGCGCGTTCTCGCCGCGCACGGACGCCTAGGCCCCGCGAGCGACCCGGGATGCCGATCGTCACCCTGCCCTTCGCCGAGCTCGTCGACCGGTTCGGCCCCGTGCCGGACGGCATCGAGCTGGACGTCTGGGACGTCGAGGCGCCGTACGGACGGCCCGACGACGTCGCCATCACGTTCCTGCCGTTCTACTTCGCCGGACGGCACCGGTGGCAGTTCGTGCACGACCTGCCGGCGCTCGAGCTCCTGCAGCTGCCGAGCGCCGGCTACGAGCACGCGGTGCCGCACGTCCCCGGGCACGCGAAGCTCGCGAACGGTCGCGGGATCCACGACGACGAGACCGCCGAGCTGGCGGTCGGCCTGGCGCTGACCTCGCTCCGCGAGATCGCGGCGTTCCAGGCCGACCGGGCGAACGGCGTCTGGGACGCGCGTGAAACCCGCTCGCTCGCCGACCGACGCGTCACGGTCGTCGGCTACGGCGCGATCGGTTCGGCGATCGCCACCCGGTTCGAGGCGTTCCGCACCGAGGTGACCGTGGTGGCCCGGACCGCTCGCGAGCAGGACGGGCGCCAGGTGCATGCCTTCGGTGCGCTGCGCGAGCTCGCGGCGACCACCGACGTGCTCGTGCTCATCGCACCGCTCACCGACGAGACCGAGGGGCTGGTGGACGCCGGACTGCTCGCCGCCCTGCCCGACGGGGCCCTGGTCGTGAACGTGGCGCGGGGCAAGGTCGTCGACACCGACGCGCTGGTGGCGGAACTGCAGTCCGAGCGGCTGTTCGCGGCACTCGACGTCACCGACCCCGAGCCCCTGCCCTCCGGCCACCCGCTGTGGACGACGCCGAACACGGTGCTCACGCCGCACGTCGGGGGCAACACGGACCTGAGCGTCCCGCGGTCCGTCGACCTGATGCGCCGGCAGGTCGCCGCGCTGGCCGAGGGTCGCCCGTTCGAGAACCTGATCGACTTGTGACCGTACGGTCGGGCGCGACCCGACCGCGGTCCGGTCGCCAGGGCGCGAAAGCGTCACTGTCCCGCGAACCATCGGCGGCACACGGACGCTTCCGCGGGACAAACGGCGGCACGGCCATGGCCAGCCGTCGCGAGGACGAGCGCCAGGACGAGCGTCAGACCGCGACGATGCAGGCCGGCGTGCCGACCGCGATCTGTTCCACCGCAGGGCCGGGCACGCCGTCGTCGCCGAGCGGCAGGACCGCGATCGCGTCCGACATCTGGTTCGCGACGAGCAGGTAGCCAGGAACCCGGGCGAAGTGTCGCGGCCAGACCCCGCCGCAGGGCGCCGAGCCGATGACCGTCAGGCCGCCGTCGGCGGCGTCGAGCACGACGACGACGTCACGACCACGGACGGCGACGACGACGCGTCCGGCGTCGTCGACCTCGAGGTGGCTCAGCAGGGACTCGCCGACCGCGCCGTCGAAGGTGGGCGTGGACGCGATGACCCGGAAGGACCCGGTGTCGTCGCGGCGGAGGCGGTGCACCTGGCCGTCGAGCTCGCCGGCGACGATGAGGTCGCCGTCGTGCCACGCCATGTGCCGCGGTCCGACGCCGGGTGCGACGTGGTGCACGTGCAGGGGGTCGATGGTCGGTGTGCCGTCGGTCGAGACGGCGACGCGGAACTCGTGCAGGGCGTCCCCGCCGAGGTCGGCGACGAGCACGGTGCCGTCCGGGGTGCCGATCGACTGGTGGGCGTGCGGACCCTCCTGCCGGTCCTCGACCGGGCCGGTGGTGTCCGGCAGCACCGCGACGGCGACCGCGTCGTCCGGGACGGCAGCGCCGGTTCCCGCCTCGGCGGCGGCCAGCCCGACGGCCGTGACCGTGCCGGAGACGTAGTTCGTGACGACGATCGTGCCGGAGGGGTCGACCCGGACGTGGCACGGGGCGTCCCCGCCGGCCGGGGCGTCCCAGAGGTGCTCGAGGGCGCCGTGCTCCAGGCGGAACGCCGAGACGCTGCCGTCGGCGACCTCCGAGACGGCGTAGACCCGGTCACCGTCGACCGCGAGGAACGAGGGGTCGTCGAGCACGGCGACCGTGCGGGCCGCTCCGTCGTCGACGATCGAGATGCCGGTCGCGGTGCCGCCACCGGTCGCGGTGTAGGAGCCGACGAGCAGGGTCGGCAGGTCGACGCTCACTCGTCGCGCCCGGCGATGCGCTCGTGGTGGTGGATCACCTCGGCGACGATGAAGTTCAGGAACTTCTCCGCGAAGGCCGGGTCGAGATGGGACTCACCGGCGAGCGACCGGAGTCGCGCGACCTGGATCTGCTCGCGCTCCGGGTCGGCGGCGGGCATGCCCGACTCGGCCTTGAGGTGCCCCACCCGCTGCGTGTACTTGAACCGCTCCGCGAGCATGTGGATCACGGCGGCGTCGATGTTGTCGATGCTCTGCCGGATGCTCCGCAGTTCGGCGACCGCGGCCGCCGACGCGTCGCTCGCGGGCGATGGCGGAGTCGTGGCCGAAGGCGTGGAGACGTCGTCGTTCATGGCCCGAGCCTACTGGCGCACACTGGCCGCCCGCAGCACGCCCGACGGGCCGCGGCGCACCCGCACACCGCACGTGTCAGCGCACGTCCCAGCGCCCGTCTCAGCCCCGTCTCAGCGCACCAGGGACCGCGCGTCGCGTCGCGGGCGTGCCCGGCTGCCCCGCGCGCCTGCGAGAATGAGTGCATGTCAGTCCTGCTCGTGATCTCGGGCGTGTTCGCGGTGCTCGCCGGCCTCGTCCACGTGTACATCTTCTTCCTGGAATCGGTGGCGTGGACCAGTCCGCGGGCACGCCGGACGTTCGGCATCGCGTCGGAGAACGACCTGCAGGCCACGCGCACCCTCGCGTTCAACCAGGGCTTCTACAACCTGTTCCTGGCGATCGGCGCGCTGCTCGGTGTCGTGCTCGTCGTCGCGGGCAGCACGACGAGCGGGTGGACGCTCGTGGTGTTCTCGACGGCGAGCATGCTCGGCGCCGCGGTGATCCTGGCGGGCACCGGTCGTCGGTACCTCAACTCGGCGTTCAAGCAGGGCACGCTGCCGTTCATCGCCCTGGTGTTCGCGCTGCTCGGCTCGACGATCGGCGTCTGACGCCGGCGCGCGAGCGCACGCACCCACACGAACGCGCACGGCCGACCGGTCTCCCGGTCGGCCGTGCGCGTTCGTCGTCGGAGCAGGCAGGCTCGGAGCAAGCAGGCTCGGAGCAGGCAGGCTCGGAGCAGGCAGGCTCGTCGCAGGCGAGCTCGTCCTAGCCGAGCTTCTCCTCGAACTGGGCGGGCAGCTTGTCGAGCGCCCACTCGATCGCGGCCGTGGTGCCCATCGAGAACGCCGAGGACACGTCCGCGTCGTCGAAGACGATCGAGTGGCCGGCCTCGACCGACGGCACCTTCTGGAAGAGCTTGTCGGACTCCGCCTTCGACGCGTCGACGTAGATCGGCAGGATCAGCGTGAGGTCGGCGTCGAGCAGGTCGAGGTTCTCGTCGGACAGCGAGACCGAGAAGGCCTTGCCGGCCTCATCGTCGATCGCCGACGGGATCGTGAAGCCGAGGTTCTCCATGAACTGCGAGCGGCTGTCGGCCGAGGCGTAGGCACCGAAGCCCTCGGACGTGTAGGCGCCGACGACGGCGGTCTTGCCCTCGAAGTCCGGGTGCGCCTTGCGGGCGGCTGCGTACGCGTCGTCGAGACCGGTGAGCAGCTTCTTGCCCTCGGACTCCTTGCCGAGCGCCTTCGCGATCATCGTGGTCTGCTGCTCGGTCGTCGTCAGGTAGTTCTCGCCACCCTTCGGGATCGCCACGGTCGGCGCGATGGCGGACAGCTTGTCGTAGCGGTCCTTGTCGCCCGACGACTTCACGTCGAGGATCAGGTCCGGGTCGAGCTTGAGGATGTCCTCGTAGCTCGGCTCGAGCGTCTGGATGATCTTCGGCGACTTCGTGTACGCACCCTTGAGCCACGGGCCGACGCCGTCGCCGCCGAACGCGAGCCAGTCGCTCGCACCGACGGGCTGCACGCCGAGCTCGAGCGCCGTCTCGGCGTCACCCCAGCCGAGCGCGACGACACGCTTCGGCTGCGACTCGATGGTCGTCGTCCCGAGGGCGGTGGTGATGGACACGGGGAAGGCCGCGTCGGACGAGCCCGACGACGAGGTGTCCGTCGACGAGTCGGAGCCGGAGGCGCACCCGGCGAGGACGAGGGACGCGGCGACGACGGCGCCGGCCGCGGCGAGCACGCGTCGGAAGCGGAGGGGAGAACGATTCACGAAGGGTAGCCTAACCTAAACAGCACCACCGAGTACCCTCGAGCACGTGGCGCCCACTGATCCCGGCCGCACGCACCTCGCGGTGCTCGGCTCCCCCATCGCACACTCGCTCTCGCCCACGTTGCACGCTGCGGCCTACGACGCACTCGGCCTGTCCTGGACGTACGGGAGGCACGAGGTCGCCTCCGGTGGGCTCGACGCATTCGTCGCGGGGCTGGGTCCGGAGTGGCGCGGACTGAGCCTCACGATGCCACTCAAGCGCGAGGTCCTGCCGCTGCTCGACCGGACGACCCCGCTCGTCGACGAGCTCGGCGTGGCGAACACGGTCGCGTTCCGGACGGTCGGCGACACGGTGCTTCGCTGCGGGGCGAACACCGACGTGCAGGGACTCGTGCGCCCGGTCGAGGCGCTCGGCCACCTGCCCGGCGAGGCGACGGTCCTCGGCGGCGGTGCGACCGCGACGAGCGCCCTGACGGCCGCGGTCCGGCTCGGGGCCGAGCTCGTGCGGGTGTTCCTGCGCGACACCGCGAAGGCCGGCCCGCTCGTCGACCTGGCCGTGCGGCTCGGCGTCTCGCTCGAGGTCCTGCCCCTCGACGACCTGGCCGGCACCCGGCACGGCTTCGTCGTCTCGACCCTGCCCGGCGGAGCGGCGGACGAGCTCGACCTCGTGCCGTCGGGTCCGGACGCCGTGCTGTTCGACGTCGCCTACGAACCCTGGCCGACCGCGGCGTCGACCCGCTGGTCGGCGGCGGGCGGGCGGGTGCTCAACGGCCTCGACATGCTCGCCGAGCAGGCCGTCGGCCAGATCCGCTTCTTCCTGACCGGCGACGAGGACGAGCTGCTGCCGGACGAGGCCACGGTCCGCCGTGCGATGCGCACCGCCGTCGGGCTCCCCGCCACGATCAGCTGACCGGACCGAGCAGGGGACGAGGTCAGCCGACCACCCCGTCGACGTAGGACCAGCGCCCGTGTTCGCGCACGAACGTGCTCGTCTCCTCGAGCGTGCCGCGGTCGTCGTCGCTCCGCCACCACGCGCGGAACGCGACGGTGCCGGTCGTGTCGAACGGGCCTCCCGCACTCGTCGACAGGACGTCGAGCCGGGTCCATCGCTGCTGCGGGTCGAGCTCGAGGTCGCTCGGTCGTGTGCGCGGGTGCCAGGTGCGCAGCAGGTACTCCGGCAGCCCGAGGGCGAACGCGCTGAACCGGGAGCGCATGAGCCGTTCGGCCGTGGGGGCCGCGGCGCCGGTGTGCAGGGGCCCGCAGCACTCGCCGTAGGGGTTGCCGCTCAGGCAGGGGCACCGGGTCGCGTCCGTGATCACGTCCGCACGGTACCCGAACGGGAGCAGGGCGCGGTACCCGGACGGGAGCAGGGCGCGGTACCCGGACGGGAGCAGGGCGTCGACCAGGCCGGTCCATTAGACATGACGTGTGTTCACCATCGGCAGGCAGGTGTACCGGGAGCGCCTCCCGGTGCTCGTCGACGACCGCATGCGTCGCCGGGTCCGGCTCGTCGGCGTCGTCGTCGGTGCGGTCGCGTTCGTCGGCCTGCTCCTGCTCGGCCTGCTGACCGACGTCGGCGAGGACCTGCCGCCCGTCGCCGGCATCGTCGTCGCCCTGCTGCTCGCCGTGGCGCTCGGCTGCTTCGGAGCAGGGCTGGTGCCCATCGGCCCGAAGGGGTGGGAACTGCCGCCGGTGCCGCGGATCGGTTGGCGCACGCAGGAGGCGATCGCCCGCTACCACCGCAGGAACCCACCCCCGGTCGCCCCGGAGCACCGCGACGCCGTGCTGCAGGGCATGCCCGAGACCCGCGACATGATCGTGCGTGTGGTCTTCCGCGGCAACCTGTTGCTCGCCGGCTGGGGCGTCGGGTTGCTCGGGACCGTGCTGCTCAACGTGTTCACGCTCTCGGCGGGCGACACCTTCACCGGGTTCATCCCGGTGTACTTCCTGATACCCGTGCTGTCGTCGTACCCGGCGATCGGCGGCGTCCGCCTGCTCGGCCGGCAGGAGCAGCTGCGCGTCGAGGCCGAGGCCCTGCCGCCCGTCCCACCGCCCCCGCCGGCCCGCGGCCGACCCGGTACGCCGAGCGGCAGCAAGCTCGCGCTGCCCGGGGAGTGACCGTGCTCGCGCTCGGGTGGCAGGTGTTCCGCCGGCATGCCTTCGACGTGCTGGACCGCCGCCGCGTCCGCCGGGCGGGCCTGTGGTCGGCCGGCACCGCGGTGGTCGCCGCGGCCGTGATGACGGTGCTGCAGGTACGACTCGGCTGGACGGGGACCGGTCCGGCCAGCAGCACGGTCGGCGTCGCCCTGCTGGCGGTCGGCGTCGGGCTGATCGTGTTCGCCTGTCTGCCGACGAGGCGCCCGCCGGACCCGTCGTCGACGATCAACGGCCGCCAGGTGTGGCCGACGGAGCGCGCCGCGGTGCGGGCGGCGGTGGAACCGTACCTGCTGCGACGGCCGCGCCCCGTCCGGCCCGAGGACCGCGAGGTCGTCCGCACCGACACCGTCCTGCTGCGCCGGAGCCTGATCGGCACGCTGCGCCGCGCGGCCCCGGCCGTCCTGTCGGTGGTCGCCGCGGTCGGTGCGCTCGTCGCGCTCGGTCAACTCCGGTGGTGGTACCTGGCCTGGGCCGCGGTCTGGGTCGGGCAGGTCCCCGAAGCGCTCGTGCGACTCGGGCGTTCCGAACGCGCCCGCCGCGCCGCCGAGGCCGCCGAGGCCTCCGACCCCGCCGGACCACCCGAGGCGCGGACCGCTCACTGAACAGGAGCACCAGCACCAGCACCAGCACCAGCACCAGCAACCGGACCGCACCCGCTCCGAGGGGCACACTGGACGGCATGTGTGGAAGGTTCGTCGTCTCCGACACCACGGCCGATCTGTTGCCCGAGCTGATCGGCGAGCTCGCCGACCGCACCGAGCACGTCGACGAGGACACCGGCGAGGTGCACCCCGGCCTCGCCCCGAGCTGGAACGTCGCTCCGACCGACCCCGTGTACGCGGTGCGGCAGCGTCACGGCGAGCGCGAGCTCCCCCGGATCAGCTGGGGGTTCGTGCCGAGCTGGGCGAAGGACTTCCGGACGCAGCGGCCGAAGCCGATCAACGCCCGGATCGAGACCGTGGCGACGAGCGGCATGTTCCGGCGGGCGTTCGCGTCGAACCGCTGCATCGTCCCCGCGCAGGGCTACTACGAGTGGGTGGTGCGCGAGGACGGCAAGGAACCGCACTTCGTGCACGAGCCCGGTGGTGCCCTGGCGATGGCCGGCGTCGTGAGCGCCTGGCCGGACCCGACGAAGCCCGAGGGTGATCCCGACAAGTGGCGGCTGTCGCTCGCGATCATCACCCGCGACGCACACGTCGCCCCCGGCGAGGTGCACGACCGGATGCCCGCGTTCCTGACGCCGGACGGCTACGACACCTGGCTCGACGGGGACCGCCCCGCCGGTGACCTGCTGTCGCTGCTCGACGCCGAGTCGCTCACCGTGGCGGCCGGGCTCGAGCAGTACGAGGTGGCCCGCACGGTGAACAACGTGCGCAACGACGGACCGCACCTCGTCGAACCGGTCGCGTAGCGGCCGCAGCGGCCGCGCAGCGGCCCCGGACGGACAGGAGGCCCGGACCACGTCCGCCGATCGGCTGACGTGGTCCGGGCCTCCTGTCCGTCCCCTCGCTCCCTACGGTCGCGGGCTGCGTCGGATGCCGGGCGCCTGCTCGACGGTGAATCGTCGCCGCGAGGCGAGCAGCACACCGGCCAGGACGAGCGCGAGCGCGCCCAGGCCGAGACCGACGAGGCCGGTGGTGCCGGTGAAGGCGAGCTCGGCGTCGTGCACCACCGCGGCGATGCCCGTCGGGTAGGTGACCGTGATGGTCGCCTGGACCGACTGCCCCTCGGTGTCCGTCACCGTGTACCCGATGAACAGCGTGCCGGTGTGGCCCTCGGCGGGGGTGAAGACGACCGAGCCGTCGCGGACGGTCCAGGTGCCCTCGCCGTCGACCGTGACCCGGTCGACCGGCCGGCCCGTCCGCGGGTCGAGCAGGTGGAGCGTCGCCGTGTCGAAGGCGGCGCCGCCGGTGCCGTGGTCGTTGTCGAGCGGCTGCACCCTGACCGGCTTGCCGGCGCTGCCGGTCACCTCGTCGTCCGCGGCGACGGCCGCGGCGACGACCGTGATGGTCGCGGTGGCGGTCGTGGTCTGCCCCGAGGCGTCCGTCACCGTGTAGGTGAACGTGTCCTTGCCGGTGAAGCCGTCGGCGGGGGTGTAGACGTACGCGCCGTTCGGCTGCACGCGGACCGCGCCGTGGGCCGGCCGGCGGTCGAGGGCGGCGGTCAGGCCGGTGCCCTGGTCGTTCGCGAGCAGCCCGTGGGCGGCGTCACGGGCGACCGGGGCGCCCGCGATGGTGCGAGCGGCGTCGTCGACAGCGGCGATGCCGACCGTGATGGTCACGGTCGCCGTCGTCTGCTGGCCGGCGGCGTCCTGCGCCCGGTAGGTCACGGTGTCCGTGCCGGAGAAGCCCTTCGCCGGGGTGTAGGTGAAGGTGCCGTCGGCGGCGATGGTGACCGTGCCGTGCTGGGCGCGACCGGCGGCGACGACCGTCAGGTCGGTGCCGCGGTCGTTGCCGAGCACACCGGGGCTCTTCACCGTGACCGGCTCGCCGGCCGTGGTCGACGCGCGGTCGTCCGTGGCGGTGGGCGTGACGTCGATGATCACGAGCGCGTAGGCGGTGTTGCCCTCGGCGTCGGTCGCACCGTAGGTGAACTGGTCACGGCCGGACCAGTTCGCCGTCGGGGTGTAGACGTACGAGCCGTCATCGGCGAGCGTGACCCTGCCGTGGGCCGGCTTCGTCTCGATCGACGCCGTCAGCCCGCTGCCCGCGTCACCGGAGAGCACACCCTTCGACGCGGGCACGCGCAGCGTGCCGTTCGTCGCGGTCGTGTTCCAGTGGTCGACCGCGGCGATGCCGACGACGACGGTGACGGTCGAGGTGGCGGTCTGCCCGGAGGCGTCGGTCACCGTGTACGCGAACGTGTCCGTGCCGGAGAAGCCGCGGTCCGGGGTGTAGACGAGCGATCCCGGCGTGCTGCCCGTGCTGACCGTGCCGTGCGCGGCGCTGCCGTGCCCCGTCACGGTGAGGCCCGTGCCGTCGTCGTTCTTGGTGAGCGTGGACCCGGCGATGGGCAGTGCGGTGCCGGGGCCGGTCTCCATGCGGTCGGTTGCGGCGGTCGGTGCGACCGTCACGGTGACGACCGCGGTCGCGGTGCCGCCGGTCGGGTCGGTGACCGTGTACGAGAACCGGTCGGTGCCGGAGAAGCCGGCGGCCGGGGTGTACGTGACGGTCCCGGCACCGGTGACGGTGGCGGTGCCGTGCTCCGGCTGCGTGACCGACTGCACGGTCAGGGCGGTGCCGGAGTCGTTGCGGGTCACCGCGACGTCGACCGGGGTCGAGGCGCGGGTCTCCGCGGCGTCCGCCACGGCCTTCGGTGCGACGACGATCGTGACGGTGCCGGTCGTGGTGTTGCCCGACCCGTCGGTGATCGTGGTGTCGAAGGTGTCCGGACCCGAGTACCCGGGCTCCGGCGTGTACGTGTAGCCGCCGTCCTCGTCCACGGTGACGGCACCGTGCTCGGGGTCGGTGTTGCCGGTGACGGTCAGGTCCGTCCCCTTCGCTCCGGCGAGCACGCCCTGGTCGGCGGGCACCGTGGTGGTGCCGTCCGCGGCCACGGTGGTCGAACCACCGGCGACCACGGGCGTGATCGTCACGGCGACGGTCCCGGTGGCGGTGTTGCCCTCGGCGTCGGTCACCGTGTACGTGAAGGTGTCCTTGCCGGAGTACCCCGGGGCCGGCGTGTAGGTGACGGTGCCGTCCTCGTTCCGCTTCGCGGTGCCGTGCTCGCCGTTCCGCACGTCCGTGACGCGCAGGCCGGTGCCGAGGTCGGCGGCGGTGAGGTCACGCGAGGTCACGGTGACGCTGCTGCCCGCCGCGACGGTGACGGCGTCCGCCTTCGTCGCGGGCGAGACCGTGATCGTCACGGCGCCGGTGGTCGTGCGGCCGTCGCGGTCCGTCGCCGTGTAGGTGAAGGTGTCCGTACCGGAGTACCCGTCCTTCGGCGTGTACGTGTACGAGCCGTCGGTGGCCAGGTCGAGCGTGCCGTTCGCCGGTGCGCGGTCGACCGTGGCCTGGAGCCCGGTGCCGTCGTCGTTCGCGAGCACGCCACGGTCGGCACCGACGGTGAGCGTCGAGCCGGCGGTCGCCTCCGCGGTGTCCGCCGCTGCCTGCGGACCGACGACGACCGTGACGGTGCCGGTGGCCGTCGTGCCCGAGGCGTCCGTCACGGTGTAGGTGAAGGTGTCGGTGCCCGAGAAGCCCGGCGCGGGGCGGTAGACCACGGCGTCGGTCGCGGGGTCGTACGCGACGCCGCCGTGCTGGGCGCCGGACGCGTCCGTCACGTGCAGGCCGGTGCCGCGGTCGTTGGCCGTGAGCGTGGCCGGGTCGATGGCCAGCCGGGTGCCGGCCGTCGTGCTCACGGTGTCGGCCCAGGTGCGCGGCGTCACGGTCACGGTGACCGTGGCGGGGGTGCTGGTGACGCCGTCGCCGTCGGTGACCGTGTACTCGAAGGTGTCGACGCCCGAGGTGCCGGCGGCGGGGGTGTACGAGACGGTGCCGTCCTGCTCGACGACGGCGGTGCCGTTCGCCGGGCCACGCACGATCGTCGTGGTCAGGTCGGTGCCGCGGTCGTTGCGCTGCACGGCGACGGACACCGGGGTGCCGGTGGTCGTCGACACGGCGTCGTCGGCCGCGGTCGGGGCGACCGTGATCCGCACGGTCGCGGTCGTCGGTGCACCGGAGGCGTCGACCGCGGTGTAGCGGAACGTGTCCGTGCCGGAGAACCCGTCGGCCGGGGTGTAGGTGAAGGTGCCGCTCGCCTTGTCGACGGACACGGTGCCGTGCGCCGGCGCGGTGTTCGAGTCGACGGTCAGGCCGGTGCCGAGGTCGTTGCCGAGGACGCCGGTCGCCCGGGTGTCGGCGGTGTACGTGCTGCCAGCTGCCACGCGGACGGTGTCGTCCTTCGCGAGCGGTGCGACCTGGACGGTCACGGTGACGGTGTCGGTGTTGCCCGAGGGGTCGACCACGGTGTAGTCGAACGAGTCCGGACCGGAGTACCCGTCGGCCGGGGTGTAGACGTACGAGCCGTCCTTCGCGACGGTCACGGAACCGTGCGCGGGCTGGGTCGCACCCTGCACGGTCAGGCCGCTGCCCAGGTCGTTGCCGAGCAGGCCGGGTGCTGCCCCCTTCGTCGGCGAACCGGCGGTGGCGGTGACGTCGTCGGCTCCCGCGGTCGGCAGGACCGTCACGGTGACGGTGGCGGTGCTCGACGCACCGGAGCCGTCCTTCGCCGTGTAGGTGAAGGAGTCCTTGCCGGACCAGCCGTCGGCCGGGGTGTACGAGTACGAGCCGTCGGCGCGGACCGTGACGGTCCCGTGCGCGGGGTCGGTGTTGCCGGTGATCGTCAGCTGCGAGCCGCGGTCGTTCGCGAGCAGGCCCTTCGCCGCGTCGGCCGTCGCCGTCTGGCCGGCGTGCACGCTGAAGGCGTCGTCGGTCGTCGTGGGGGTGACGGTGACGGTCACGGTGCTCGTCGACGTGCGGCCCCCGCCGTCGGTCGCCGTGTAGGTGAACTGGTCAGTGCCGGAGAAGCCCTTCGCCGGCACGTAGCGGAAGGAACCGTCCGTGGCGGACATCGTGACGGTGCCGTGCTGCGGGTCGGTGTGGCCGGTGACCGTCAGGCCGGTGCCCTGGTCGTTGCGGAGCACGCCGGCGGCGGGGACGTCGAGGGCCGTCTCGACCGGGGTGGAGTACACGTCGGCCGCGGTCTGCGCGTGCGTGAGCTTCAGCCGGTTCGCGAAGGTCACGACGACGTCGGTGCCGTCGGAGGACGTCGCTGCCGGGAACGTGAGCGCCGCGGTGCTGCCGGTGCCCTGCGCGACGACGGCGTTCGTCGTCGTGTTCACGGCCTTCCACGTCGTGTCGTAGTTCGCCGGGTCCGTGGTGCCCGCGGCGGTCTGCGTGACCGTGTACTGCTTGGTCGGGGTCGACAGGACCGCGCCGGCCTTCTGCGACTGCACGCCGTTGGCGGAGCCGGTCGTCGTGCCGCGCGTGCCGGCGTTCGGGGTGATGCCGCCGCCGGTGATGGCGAGGCCGAACTGGTCGCCGCTGTTCCAGCGGTCGTCGATGCTCGCCTGGCCGGTCAGGGTGTCGGCGTAGTTGCAGGTGGCGAGGTCGCTCGCGCGGTAGTCGCCGTTGATCGGGAAGCGGCGGATCTCGGCACCCGAGGTCGGGTCGAGCTGGTAGATGGTCGTGGTCCACACGTTGTTCGTCTGGACGGCGTTCGAGACGTACAGGTAGCCGTCGGACGAGAACGCGATGCCCGGGCTGGTCGTGCCGGCGGGCAGGGTCGCGATCGCCGTGGTGCCGATCGGCGCCGTCCCCGGGGTGGTCGGCATCGTCTCGGCGTTCACGCGGTACACGGTGTCCGCAGCGACCACGAACAGCAGCCCGCGGGTGCTGAACGCGAAGTCGCCGTTGCCGTCCTTCAGCCCGCTGAGCTGGCCGACCTGGCCGATGTACTTCTTCGTCGCCGGGTCGTACGCGCCGAGCCAGGCGTTGTTGTCCGGTGCCGAGCCGTAGTTGCCGCCGAGGTAGTACAGGCCCGTCGACGGGTCGACGGCGCCGCGGATGATCGACCGGACCGCGTCGGTGGCGATCGAGGCCGAGACCTGGCCGGTCTTCGGGTCGTACTCGCGCAGGGTGGCCGTGCCGCCGTTCGCAGCGGCGAACATCTTCACGCCCTCGCGCGAGATGCCCAGACCGTTGTTGGCCTCGGCGCCGAGCGTGGCGACCTCGGCCGTCTGCCCCTTCGAGTCGCTGTTGCTGATGTCCACCGCGATGACCCGCCCGGCCGCGTTGGTGGCGTAGAGCGTGTTCTGGTTGCAGAGCAGCGCACCGTCGAGCGTCGCGTCGACCGCCGAGGCGGGCTCGGACGCGACCACCGCGGTCGTCGCGGTCAGACCGGCGCCCGCGAGCAGGGTGGCACCGAGCATGGCGACGAGGCGGAGCGCGGGACGGCGGCGAGGCACAGCGGTGCCCTGGTGAACAGGCAGCATGAGTCACTTTCGGGTCGAGACGATGCGGGAGCCGTCGACCGTGGATCAGAGAACGGTCGTTGGCGCCGAGCCGATACTGACAGGTTTTCGTCTCGTGATGGGGACAGTGCAGGTCCCCAATAGGGGGGACCACTCGTTCGAGGGGGCACCCGCTCCCCCGTCGTTCCGCGGCGACCGCCGTCCGGTGTCACCCGTTCCGGGCGCACGAAGAAGCCCCACCGGATCCCGGTGGGGCTGTGTCCGTGACCGCCGAGCGGCGGGTGGTGCGGTGCGGCTCAGGCGGCGCGACGCACGTCCGGCAGGACGACCTGCAGCCGCTCGAGCAGACGGGCCTTGGCCTCGTCGAGCGTGCGGAAGTCCCCGACGTACTGCCCGAACGTGTCCGCGACGAAGAAGTGCGTCCCCTGGCGGTCGACCGTTCCGCCGTAGTAGCCGCCGTAGTTCGCGACCCAGAGGCCGCTGTCCGGCCGCGCCCAGGTCATCGGCACGCGGGGTTCCTCCGTGGCCACGACCTGCGCCTCGATCTCGGTGATGACCTCGATCGTCTCGGTGTCGAGGGTCACTTCGGCCTGCTGCCGGTTCGCGAGGGTCGTGCTCATGGTGTTGCTCCTTCGTGGTGCTGCGGTGCTGGTGACGCTGCGGTGCTGGGTGCTGCTGCGGTGCGTGGTGCTGCGGGTGGAGCGGGAGCTGTCGGTCTCGATCGTCACGCGATCGGTCGGATGACCGACGGGAGCATGACGTGCAGCTGGTCGTCGAGCTTCGCCTGGGCCTCTTCGAGCGACGCGAAGTCGCCGACGACCAGACCGAAGGTGTCCGAGGCGACGTAGCGGCCGTCGCGCTTGTCGACTCTGCCGCCGAAGTAGCCGCCGTAGTTGGCGACCCACTCGCCCTGGTCCTCCTGCACCCACGTGACCTTCGCACGGGTGGGACGGCTCGACAGGGCGGCGTCGGCCTCGAGGATCGCGATGGTGTCGACGGTGTCGGTGTCGAGGGTGACCTCGGCCTGCGTCTTGGTGGTGACGGTGGTGTCCATGTCGCTCTCCTTCACGATCCGGGGTACATCTGCTGACACGAGAACGCTACGAGAAGCGGGGGTCGGACCGCCAGCGAGGCCCGTCGATTCACGGGTTCCGTCAATGCGGCGCAGTGCACAGGCCCGGATTTCCGGGGAGGTGCGTCGCACTTCCGGGGTACAGGGGACAGATCGGGGTACTCGTTTTGCGGACCGTCGGGGTGCGGACCGCAGACGGTCGCGCAGCCGGACAGGAGGCACGGCTCGCTACGGTCGTCGACGTGCACCCCGACGAGTCCCGCCGCCACCGCCGTGCCGGGGCGACCGGGACCAGCCGGCGGGTGGCGACGTGGCTGGCCGCCGCCTACGGCGTCGGGGTCGTGGCCGTCGGCGCCTGGGGTTCGCCGGTGGACGCGGCCGCCGGGCCGACCCTCGACCGGCTCGTCGCCGCCGCCCACCGTGCTGGCGTGCCGGACCGCTTCGGGTACGGCACGATCGAGTCCCTGGCGAACGTGGCGTTCTTCGTGCCGCTCGGCCTGCTCGTGGTGCTGCTCGCCGGCCCGCGGTGGTGGTGGGCCGGCGCCGCTGCCGGACTCGTCGTCAGCGCCGGGATCGAGACGACCCAGGCGCTGTTCCTGCCCGAGCGGACCCCGTCGCTCGACGACGTCGTCGCGAACGGTCTCGGGGCGCTCCTCGGGGCGGTCGCCGGCGTGCTGGCGCTCCGCCTGACGGCACGGCGACGACGGCGCCGTCCCCCGGCGCGCGGCGACGCCTGACCCGAGTCTCCGAGGACCGGCGGCGGCCACCACTACCGTGCAGGGCATGCGCACACAGACGGATCCCCTCGAGCAGCACGTCGCCGTCTTCGGAGCGAGCGGCAGCGGGAAGACGGTGCTGCTGTCGTCGTTCTTCGGCGGCGCGCAGGAACCCGCCTTCCGCCGGACGAAGGGCTACGGCGTCCGCGCCGAGGACAAGGCGCAGGGCCGGAAGCTGCACCGCGACTACCTCGGCATGCGCGACGGGGCCACCCCACCGACCGCGAACCGCTTCGCCTCGACCGAGTACGCGTTCGTGCTCGAGCCGACCGCCGAGGTGCCCGCCGGGTCGAGGAAGACCCGGAAGGCGACCACGAAGCCGCTGAAGACCCTGCGCGTCGTCTGGCACGACTACCCCGGCGAGTGGTTCGAGCAGGACCCGGACTCGGCGCAGGAGGCCGAGCGCCGCGTGGAGACCTTCCGCTCGCTCCTCAGCGCCGACGTCGCGATCCTGCTCGTGGACGGGCAGCGGCTCGCCGAGCACCCCGGAGAAGAGGAGCGGTACCTCAAGGCGCTGCTGACCGACTTCCGCACCGGGCTGTCGGAGCTGCGCGACGACGTGCTCGACCGGGGCCGACGGCTCGCCCGCTTCCCGCGCATCTGGGCACTCGGGCTGTCGAAGGCCGACCTGTTGCCGGAGCTCGACGTCGAGCGCTTCCGTGACCTCGTGCTCGGCGCGGCCGGCGGCGAGCTCGCCGAGCTGCACGCCGTCCTGCGCAGCTACGTCGAGGACCCCGACGCCCTCGACGTCGGCGAGGACTTCCTGCTGCTGTCCGCGGCGCGCTTCGAGCCCGGCGCGATCGACGTCAGCGTGCGCACCGGCGTCGACCTGCTCATGCCGATCACGGCGATGCTGCCGTTCGAACGCTTCGCACGGTGGGCGACGAACAAGCAGCGGGCCTCCGCGGTCGCCGAGAACCTCCTGCGCTTCGTCGGGCCGGTCGTCGGGCTCGTCAGCAGCAAGCGCCTGAAGTTGCCGACCCCCGTCGGAGCACTCGTCGGGTTCGTCGTCGGCGAGCTCGGCACCCGCGGCGTGAAGTTCCTCAACAAGTTCGTCGCGGACAAGCGGAAGGAGTCCGCCGCCGAGGCCGACTTCCTCGGCCGCCTGCTCGAGCACTTCGCCGAGGACCTGGACCACGGCGTCGAGCAGGGCGTCCTGCGCCGGGGCGAGGCGTGACACGCATCTGGGCCACCCGCGGACGGACGTGGGGCTTCCGGTTCCTCAGCGGTCTCGGCGACGACGACCCGCTGCCCGTCTACGAGCAGGCGTTCGACGGCGCCGGCGACGCCCCCACGGTCCTGCACCGCACGGGGCGACTCGTCGCCGTGCGGTTCACCGACCCCGAGGGCCGGTGCGACCGGGCCGGCCGCCCGATCCCCCACGAGTTCGTGCTGTTCCCACCGGAGGGCGACCGCGTCCGGTCGACCGACGACGCCCTGGCGCTGCTCTGGCCGTCGGTACGGGACCGGTACGCCGCGGTGTGGGACCAGGACACGCCACCCGGGCGCACCTGACCACGGGAGCGGGGACGACGAAGGCCCCGGAGCGGATGCTCCGGGGCCTTCGTGCCGTGCGGCGGGGCTCAGGCCTGCGCGCGCTGACGACGGACCGAAGTGCGGACCAGCAGGAGGCCGCCACCGAGGACGACCGCACCGCCGGCGACCCAGATCGCGAGCATCGAGATGGTGGAACCGGTGAACGCGAGCTCACCGTCGCCGGCACCGGCCGCGGGGACCGCAGCAGCACCGTCAGCCGGGACGACCGTGAGGGCCGAGGTGCCGACGTTGCCCGACGTGGCGCCGGTCGCGGTGAGCGAGTAGGTGCCCGAGGCACCCTGCGGCAGCGTGACCTTGACGTTCGCGGCGCCGGTGGAGGACGCCGTGTAGGTGCCGGTCACGGTGGTGACGGGCAGGGCGCCGAGCGTGACCGCACCCGCACCGGTGACGGAGACCGTGACGGTCTCGTTGGCGGCGAAGGACCCGGCGGCGAAGCCGACGGACGCGGTGCCACCGGCGACCGGGGTCCCTGCGACGCTGACGTTGGAGGCCGGTACGTACCCGGCTGCGTTGGCGGCGGTCGGCACGGCGACGAAAGCAGCAGCTGCGATCACGACGGCAGCGATGATCTTCTTCATGTGAAGTCCCCTGAGTGCTGTTGTCTTCGCGCGGATGGTTGGTTGTGCGACCGGCTCGGTGAGTTGCAGGTGCAGTGTGCGAAGTCCACTCAATCTAGCGGAGATTCACAGGTCGCGACCAGGGGCTGCGTGACGGTCTGGTGAACACCCGGCGTGGACACCGCGTCGACCGGCGTCCGCCCCAGGTCCGCGCCACCGAGGAACTGCACCCGGATGGTCGTGCTTTTCCCTGGTGAGAGCAGGGTCTGGAACTGCGCGACCGGGTGCTCCCCGTCCACCGCGGTCTGCGGCGTGCCCGGCTTGCCGCCCTGCGTCGACCCCACGTACACCCCTGAAGAGGGGGCGTAGACAACCACGTTCGTCCGGATTGCGCCAGGAGCCACGCCGAAGGCGCCCGCACCGGTGACGTAGGCCGGCAGGCTCGTGGCCGCATCCGCCGGCGCCGTGTTCCGCAGCCGGACCTCGACGGTCCACGTCGGTCGGCCGTCCTTCCGGCAGACCCGGCTGCCGACCGCGACCGTCTTCTCGAGGTGGTAGTCCATCTTCGCGCCGGTCGCGTCGTTGAGGTACACACCGAAGCGCTGCGCACGGTCGTCGCTCGTCGGCAGCCCACCCGCGATGGCCGTCCCCGCGAGTTCCCGCTGCTCGGCGCGGTCCGCGCTCCACAGCTTCACCCGGCCCTCCTGCACCCCGCTCGTCAGCGCCGCGATGAACGCCGTCGGGTCGAAGCCGCCCGCGGACACCTTCGTGAACACCGCGCTGGCAGCCGAGGCGAAGAACGCGTCCTGCACCGCGGGGTCCGGGTACTTCGCGTAGGCGTCGCTCAGCAGCAGCTGCACGGCGTTGTCCGACGACAGCTCGTCGCCGGTCGCGAGCCGGACCGGCCCGGTCGCCTGCAGGACGTAGCCGAGCGTCACCGGGTCGATCGAGAGCACCCCGTCGACGCGCTGCCCGAACTGCCGCTTCCACATCTCCCGCGCCAGCTGCGCCGAGGTGTCGAACCGGGGCGTCAGTGTGACGTCCTGGATGAACTCGCCCGTGATCGAGCCGTAGAGCCCCTGGGTCTCGGTGTCGAGCGGCAGCACCGGCCGGTCCGCCTCCGGGAAGTCCGCCGTCGACGCCTGCCTGCCGAGCGAGATCGCCCCGTCCTCGACGTCGAGCAACGCCACCGCTCCGGGGATCCCGCCGCCGGCCCGCAGCTCGGCGTTGTTCTGGAACAGCACCAGGTACTGGCGCTTCCCGCCGTCGCCGAGCATCGGCGGCACGAGCGAGACCACCTTGTCCGCGACGGCCGCCTGGTCCGACACGGACGCCAAGGAGGCCCGCAGCTGGTTCACGGCGTCCGTCACCGCCGACACGGTGTCACCCGTGTCGATCCGCTCGGCCGCACGGGACGCCCCGCGGAGCGCCGTGGCGGCCCGGTCGACCGCCGGCGCGGCCGCCACCAGCGGCTCGAGGTCGATCCTGCCGTCGACCGGCTTGAACGCGTCGACGTCCACGTCGCCAAGGACCCCCGCGACCGGACGCACCGCGTCGCTCGCCACGTCGTCGACGATCGCCGCGACCTGCCGCACCGCGCGCAGGTTGCCGCCGACCAGCGGCGCGTGCTCGAAGACGGCCCACACCGGGTCGCTCGTCTTCGCCCGGGCGTCCGCGGCGCTCGACTCGAGCCGCGCCGCCGTCCGGACCGCGGCGGCCGTGTCACCGTCCGCGAGCTGGCTGCGCAGGGTGTCGACGTGCCGGACCGACGCCTCCAGGTCCTGCTTGGCCAGTGCGCCACGCACCGCGACCCACGCGATCGCCAGGACCACGAGCAGGACGACGGCGAGGACGCCCCACAGGACGGTCCGAGGTCGGGGCCTCGGTAGTCGCGCAGCGCGTCGGGGCTCGGGCTGGTCCGACATGGGCTCAGCTTACGGCGACGGGCGCTTCCGCTCCCGACGTCGCCGTCGACCCGACGAGCTCACCGGGACACGTAGACCGGCAACGAGTCCACGGACGACGGCCGTCGCCGCACCTCGGTCACGGACGGCCAGACGTGCGGCCATCACCAGTCGGGCGAGGGTCCAGAGCCACACCCGGCGCCGGTGGTACTTGCGTCCGAACACGATCACCGAACGCGATGCCTGCTCGTACGCGACGGTCGACCGGGCGGTTCCCTCGTACCCGTCGGGTGACACCGTCCCACCACGACCGTGCTGGACGTGGACGTCCGCGGCCACCCGGAACCCGGGCCGCTCGCCGTGCCGCCGCATCCGGGAGACGAACTCGACCTCCTCGCAGTACAGGAACAGGTCCTCGTCGAGGACGCCGTGCTGCTCGAAGCACCGACTGCGAGCGAGGAACGCCGCGCCGAAGAACGTCGACTCGAAGCGTCCGGACCTCGGCGCGGTCAGCAGGCCGCGTCCGAGCAGGAGGTCGAACCCCGGCGAACGGAGCACGGTGTCGGCATCGCCCCGGTAGGTCTCGACGAGCGCTGGGGACACGATCTGCACGGCGTCGTCAGCGAGCAGGACGTCGAGCAGGGCGCGGACCGTTCCGGGGGCCGGGTCGACGTCGGGGTTCAGCACCAACACGAACTCGTGCCCGGCGTCGACGGCCGCTCGGATGCCGAGGTTGTTCCCGGCTGCGTAGCCGAGGTTCCGTTGCGCGCTGATGACCGTGACGCGGTCACCGAGGCCCTCGAACGCCACGCGGTCCACTCGCTGCTCGTCGGCGGAGTTGTCCACGATGAGGACCTCGGCCACCTCGGGGTCCTCGCTCACGGACCGTGCTGACGCCGCGGCCTCCGCTTCGGAGCGGTACGAGACGATGACCACCGCGGTGCTGCTCACAGTGCTCCGATCGCGGAACGGGCTCGGGTGTCCCAGTCGTTGTCGTCGAGGAACGCCGCGACCTCCTCCGGAGGCCGACGAGGAGTCCCGGTCGCCGCCCGGACGGCCCGGACGAACGCGTCGGTGCCGTCCGCCCGGACGATGTGGTCTCCGAAGTGTTCGAGTTCGGGGTAGTCCGAGCAGACGACCGGTCGCCCGGACACGATGTACTCGTACACCTTCACCGGGTCGACACCGAGGACGAGGGGCGTCGTCTCGAACGGCATGACGAGCACGTCGCTCGACGCCATGAGCGAGAGCACCTCGCCGTGCGGCCGGGCCCCGACGGCGCGCAGACGCGGGTGGGCCGGCACCGCGACGTCCGCCGGTCCGACCAGTTCGAAGCGGAGGTGAGGGTCGGCGTCGAGCAGTGCGAGGACGTCGTCGAAGCGGAACCACTCCGAGACGGTCCCGATGTACCGGACGGTCCCGGGCTCGACGGCGCCGGGCGATGCGAAGCGTTCCTCTGCGCTCGACCGGTCGAGGGCGTTCCGGACGACCAGGGTCCGCGCGGTGGGCTGGACGTCCCCGATGTCCGCTGCGATCGCCGCGCTCGAGCACCACACGACCTCGGCGAGCGCCAGCAGCCGTCGTTCGGCGTCGACGTCGGCCTCGGTCGCGTCGGCGAACTGCCGGTTGAGGTCCATGCAGTCGTAGACGACCCGGATCCCGGCAGCACGGAGGAGACGCGCGAGGGTGTGGTGCCGCGCATGCGTCACGACGACGACGGACGGCCGCCACAGCAGGAGCAGGAGCGCCGAAACGGCGCTCAGGGCCACGTCCGCTGCTCGGAAGCGGCTGCGGAGGCGTTGCGGCACGAGGGGCAGGTGTCGCACCGGGACCCGCAGTCGCTGCCCCTGCACGAGGTTCCGCCGGTTGACGAAGAGCGAGTCGAAGAACGCGACTTCGACGCCCGCTCGTCGCCCGATCGCCTCGCTGAGGAAGTGCGGACGCTGCTTGATCCACCGGCTGCTCACGTGCGACACGTACGCGATCCTCATGCGGGGGAGTCCTCGTACATCGCACTGATGCGCCTGGCGATGCCCGACCAGGCGTACGAGTCGACCGCGAACGCTCGGGCTCGCACACCCATGTCGCGCCGCTCCGTGTCGGTGCGTGCCGCGAGCGTCGCGACCGCGACCGCCAACTCGTCGTCCGCGCGCGGAGGGACGAGCAGGCCGGTGGCGTCCGACACGAGTTCGGGGAGACCGCCCACGTCGGTTGCCACGATCGGGAGGCCGCTGGCCATCGACTCCAGGGCCGAGAGGCTCGTCGCTTCGAGGAGCGAGGGGATCAGACAGATGTCCGAGGCACGGAGGTGCTCGGCCATCCCGAGCGCGTCGACCGAGTCGACCACCGACACGTGGGAGCGGGCTCGTGCCAACGACGTGCGGATCTCCGCTGCGTACTCGGGGAAGTCCGACTCTCCGGCTCCGACGAAGAGCATCGAGACCCCCGCGGGCCAGGCGTGGGAGCTCATGGCACGGGCCGCGTAGAGCACGCCCTTGCTCGGTGCCCAACGGCGGGGCACGATGCAGACGGTCTCGTGCTCGGCGATCCCGAGTCCTCGCCGCAGCTGCCGACGTTCCTCGGGATCGGCGGGCCGGAAGGTCTCGACGTCGACACCGTTCGGGACGTAGCGGATCGGACAGCGCACCGCTGCCTGCTCGGCGAGCTCCGGCGACGGCCCGGTCGCGGCGTCGAAGTGCGCGGTGAGCCACCGTGTGATCCACCTGCCCGCCACGGGGATGCGCCGCAGGATGAGGAACTCGCCGAGGTGGTTGGTCCAGACCTGCCGCAACCCGGTCTGCGCCAGCCGCCGCGCGATGACCGAACTGGTGATGAAGTCGTGGTGGTGGACGACGTCGAAGCGCTGTTCGAGGTCCGCGTCGGCGAGCACCCGGCCGATGCGACGACCGATGCGGACACGGGCCAGGAAGTTGGAGAGGAAGCGTCCCCCACCGGTGCTGCGTCGACTCCGCGAACGCCCTTCCGTCGCAGCCGCGTCGGGATCGATCACCCACAATTCCGGCCCCTCGACCGGGAGCAGGCTCTGACCCGGGCTGGTCCGCCCCACCGTCACCTCGTGACCGGCGGCGACCAGCTCCTTGGCGAGGTTGTGGACGTGCAGCTCGACGCCACCTCGGGTCCGGTCGACGTAGCTGTTGGTCAACATCAGGATTCGCATGGCGCCTCGTCAGATCAGGGTCAGGAGAAGGGCGGACAGGAGCGCCGCGACACAGGCCGCCGTGACGGTCACGGCGCGCCGATCGAGGCCGAGCCCCGGGCTGACCCGTCGCAGGAAAACGGTGATCGCTGCGGCGCGGGTCGCGGTGCCGAGTGCGATGGCGGCTCCCGCAGCGACCCACCCGAAGGCCAGCACCAACGCGACACAGCCGACCGCGGCTGCGACGACGCCGAGCGCCGTCGCGACCGAGACGAAGCCCGGCCGGCCGAGCCACATGAGCGCCGCCGATCGGTTGTCGGCCAGTGCCTGGAACGCACCCGCGCTGAGCGAGACGATGACCGCAGCGCGGACCGTGGTGACGTCGTAGCTCGGGGGCAACCAGACCGGCAGCAGGGCGAAGACGAACACCACGACGCCCAGGGCGACGACGAGCAAGAGGAGTTGGATCCGCACCAGGTTGCGGTCGAGGCGTCCGCGGAGGTCGCGCTCGTCGACCGCGGCCTGCGCCCGCGTCGACCAGTGCGCGTCGAGGGACGCTCCGATCGTCGTCACCCCGCCGATGAGCAGGGAAGCGTACTGGAAGCCCGCCAGTCCGACCGGGCCGGCGACGAAGCCGACGATGATCCGGGCGAGGAGCAACGTCGCCACTGCCAGCACGAGGTGCGGGACGAGACTCAACGACTGCACACCGATGCGCGTCACGCCCTCGTCGGTGCGTCCCGGGTCGCGCCGACGCACGAGCGGCAGGACCAGGACCGTTCCTGCCACCAGGGCGAGTGCGTAGGACGCGAGCGCGACGTCGAGCGACCCGGAAGCCCATGCCACGACGGTCAGCAGGAGGAGCGCGACGAATTGCGCCCAGAGCGTGAGGACGGCGTAGGACAGCGCTCGGTCGAGGCCCCTGACCACACCGATGCCGATGATCGAGCACCCCGTCGCAGCGACGACCGCGATCGTGCGGAGGACCGGTTCGTCGTGCTGGACGAGCACACCGGCCGTGCTCACGAGTGCGACGACGATCAACGTCCCGAGCAGGAACCGGACGAGTCGCCCGTCCGGTCCCCCGGCACGACCGGGATCGCGGGCCAGGCGGTTGGCGATGTGGAGGTGGGTGCCCAGGGTGACCACCGGCGCGAGGATGCTGCTCACCGCGAGCACCGCGGAGAGCTGCCCGACGGACTGCGGCGCGAGGATCCGACCGAGGAGCGGCCAGACCAGGAGCGTCGTGCCCACGACGGCGAGCGGCCCTGCCTGGAAGAGGCCGAACCGGATGCGTTCGGCGTTAATCGACGACCTCCGGCAACGGCCCGGACCGCTGAGCCGACGCACGGCTGAAGAGCACGTGGCCGACGGCGGAGCAGATGACGAGCAGGACGAACGTGAAGGTGAGGTTGATGAGGAGGTACGCCCCGTTGCCGTTCAGCAGGAAGACCCGGATGCCGTAGACGGCCACGCCGGCTCCGAGGGTGGCGAGCGGGCGGGACGGACGCCGGAGGCGGACGACGGCGGCGTGCCAGGCGAAGCCGAGGGCGATGAGCACGAGGACGCACACGAGCACCGGCATGCTGTAGAGCAGGTACACCGGACCGCCGACCGTGACCGGGACGAGGAACGCACCGCGTTGGATCGGCGTGCCGGTCACCACCGACGACACCAGTTCGTCGAACGAGTACCCCTCTGGTGCCGTGCCGAGGTACCGACCGAAGAGGACGCCGACGTCCCGGAGCAGCACGGACGTGTCCTCGGCGATGCCGACGGGTCGCGCGGTCAGCGCCGTGTAGCCCGCGATGATCGCATCGCTCGTCGATCGCCGGACGACGTACGCGAGGCCGGCATCCGACCCTGCCAACGTCTGGTACTTCGAGCCGACGTACGTGACGTAGGCGATCGCGACGACGCCACCCGCTGCGAAGCCGAACAGCTGCTTCACACCGAGCCTGCCGAGCCGGATCGTGAGTCCCAACGCCGTGATGATCAGCACCTCGATGAGGCCGCCCTTGAACCCGAGGAAGACCTGGGTGACGGCGAAGACGAACCAGAGCGTCATCGCGGGTCGCCGGGATCCACGCGACAGCGTCGACAGGCCGATCAAGGCCGCGATCGGGAGGGCGTAGAGCACGGCCCTGCTCGGGAACCCACCCAGTCCGCTCGACCCGACGTCGAAGCGGCTCGTCTCGACGCTGCTGCTCAGCAGGGGGATGCCGACCGCCGAGAAGTGCAGGACGGCGAGGAGGCCGAGCACGACGACGCACCCGCGCAGGAAGGAGAGGAGCCACGGCGGGGTGGTGTCCGCGGGCGGCGGGAGCCCGGGACCCATCCGGCTCGCGACGAAGACGCCGACGGTGAACAGCAGCGGAGCGAGGAGCACCACCGCCTGCCCGCGGACCGGCCCGCGGTCCTGGATGAGCAACGCGAACCCGACGGTCGGGAGGATCCACTGTGCGAGCATCACCGCGGTCACGCCGAACGCCCCGGTGCCGACGCGGCGACGGGTGCCGACGGGCGTCGCGCCCGTGGAGGACCTCGCGGTGGCCTGACGTGGCAACGAGACCCCCTCAGCGACAGACCGGGCGTCTCCCGTGCAGCAGCATTCTGCCAGATCGTCGCAACCGACCGCAGGACGATCGCCGCCTAGAATCGCGCACTGGGGGCACAGGCCTCCTCACAGCGCATGGAGACTCACTTGCACATCATGCCGATCTACGGCACCCGTCCGGAAGCGATCAAGTTCGCCCCGATCGTGAAGGCCTTGACGGCCCACCCGACGCTGACGACCCACGTCACGGTGACCGGGCAGCACCGCGAGATGCTCGACCAGGTCAACGAGGTCTTCGGCATCGTGCCCGACACCGACCTCGCCATCCTCAAGCCCCGCCAGACGCTGGTCGACATCGCGACCGCGACCATGCAGGGTCTCGACGAGTTGTTCGCCCGCGAGACGCCGGACGCCGTGGTCGTCCAGGGCGACACCTCCACGGCGTTCGCTGCAGGGTTGACGGCCTTCTACCACCAGATCCCCGTGGTGCACCTCGAGGCCGGTCTCCGGAGCCACGACCTCCGCCTGCCGTTCCCGGAGGAGGGGAACCGGAGGCTGCTCACCCAGATCACGTCGCTGCACCTCGCCCCGACCCCGCAGAGCCGTCAGAACCTGCTCGACGAAGGCGTCGACCCCGAGACCATCGTCGTGACGGGGAACAGTGTCATCGACGCGCTCCTGCAGGCGCGGTCACGCGACCACGCGTCGTTCTCCGACGACGCGCTGCAGCGAGCGGTCGACTCCGGGCGTCGCATCCTCCTCGTGACCTCGCACCGACGTGAGAACCTCGGCGGCGGGATGGAGCAGATCGCGGCAGCCCTGGTCGAACTGGCGACGGCGCACCCCGACCTCCTCGTCGTGGTCCCCGTCCACCGGAATCCTGCGGTCCGCGAGACCCTCCTGCCGCCGCTGCGAGGTCTGGACAACGTCGTGGTCACCGAGCCGGTCGGGTACGGCGAGTTCGTGCACCTGCTCGATGCCTCGTCGATCGTGCTCACCGACTCCGGGGGAATCCAGGAGGAGGCCCCGGCGCTGGGGAAGCCCGTGCTCGTGATGCGGGACTCGACCGAACGGCCCGAAGCCGTCGAGTTCGGCGTCGTCCGGCTCGTCGGGACGACGGCGTCCGTCATCGTCGACGCCGTCGACGAACTGCTCCGCTCAGACGCGGCCTACGCGGCGATGTCGCACGCCGTGAACCCGTACGGCGACGGTCTGGCCACCGAGCGGACCATCGCTGCGTTGGAATCGCTGGCGGCGGGTCGACCGGTGTCCGAGGTCACCGGCTTCGACCCGCGCGGCGACGCGCCCCGCTGACCAGGTCGGGGTCGAGCTGTCAACCGGTCAGGAACGGCGCGGCAGCTGCGACCAGACCGGGAACCCCGAAGACCGCCGCGTACACCGAACAGATGGCGGCGACGTCCTCGGCGGACCGCCGCCGCTCCGGCTTCCTCGTCTCGTCCCGCGCGAACGCAGCGCACAGTTCCTTCAGGACGGTGAGGAACGCGCCGACCACGACGAACCCGAGGGCCACCCACCCGTTCGGCGCGATGAGCACGACGAGGGTGAGCGCGGTCGCTGCGAGCACCACCGCGACAGTCGCCACCTTCCAACTCCGGAAGAACCGCCGGACTGATCCGGGGTCGTGCGCCGGGCCGGTCTCCGGCCCGACCGCGCGACCGGCGCGATCCGTCGGCGTCCGACGACCGGTCAGCACGGCGTTCGTCGCCAGTCCGGCCAGGAAGACCACGGACAACCCACCGACCGCGAGCGGCCGTCGCCACCGTCGCGCTCGCACAGCGCCGTCAGTGCGCATCGTGCCCGGGGCGCAGGACGGCCTTGACCGTGCGCCAGAGGATGACCATGTCACCGGTCATGGACCAGTTCTCGACGTAGTACAGGTCCAAGCGGATCGCGTCCTCCCACCCCAGGGACGACCGGCCCCCGACCTGCCACAGTCCGCTCATGCCGGGTTTGAGCAGGAGGCGCCGACGAGCAGCGTCGTCGTAGAGCGCGACTTCCCCTTCGCGCTGCGGTCGCGGCCCCACGAGGCTCATCGTCCCGAGGAGGACGTTGAAGAGCTGGGGGAACTCGTCGAGGGAGTGCTTGCGGAGGAAGTGGCCGATCGACGTCACACGGGGGTCGTTCTCGACCTTGAAGAGCGGCTTGTCGGACGTTCCCTGACGCTCGAGCAACGCGGCGAGCTCGGCATCGGCGTTCACGCGCATGGACCGGAACTTGAGCATGCGGAACGGTTCACCGTTCTGCCCGATCCGCTCCTGGCGGTAGAGCACCGGCCCGGCGCTGGTGGCCTTCACGGCGACCGCGATCGCGACGAGGACCGGTGAGAGCACGGCGGTCAGCAGCGCCGCTCCGACGAGGTCGAAGGCACGCTTCAGGAAGTGCGTCGCACCCTCGTACCGCGGCATCTCGACGTGGATCAGCGGGAGTCCGGCAACCGGACGGGTGTGGATGCGGGGGCCGTTGATCTGGGTGAGGCTCGGCGCGACGATGAGGTGCTGTCGACCGCCCTCGAGCCCCCAGCTCAGCTCGCGCACCGCCTGCGCGCCGAGTTCCTCGGAGCTCGTCACCGCCACCGTGTCGGCTCCGGTCGTGTCGAGGGCCGCGAGGGCGTCCGTGATCTTCCCGACGACCGGCACACCGGGCTCGCCGATCGTCTCGCCTGCACGCCCGTCCGGCACGCACACCGCGACGACGCGGTAGCCCTCCTCGGGATGCCGGGCGAGTTCTCCCGCCAGGTGCTCGACGCTCGACCGCGACCCGACCAGGAGCACCTGCGCCGAGTAGTTGCCGTTCCACCGCTGGGCGTTCAGCCACTGCCGCCAGATCCACCGACTGAACATGAGGACGACCGTCCCGAGCGGGAACGCGATGAACACGTAGCCACGAGCCAGGTCGACCTTGAACACGTAGGCCACGATGGCGACGAACGCGAACAGTCGGATCGACGCGTCGACGATCCGCCGGTACTCCGCTGAACCGGTGCCGATGTAGCGGTGGTCCCTGGTGTCGTAGAGCGCGAGGACGACGAGCCACGCCACGATGATCCCGAGCGAGACCGCCGTGTAGCCGATGGCCAGGTCGGCGACGCTGCCGCTGACCGCCGCGCTGTCGAAGCCGAACCAAGCGATCTGGACGCCGAAGACGACCCAGACGAGGACCAGGAAGTCGGTGGCCACGAGACGGCGTGCGTACCGCTTCGCCCAGGGAACCGCAGCGGTGGTCTGCCGGCTCGTCAGGGTCACCACGTCAGGCCGCCGTCGTCGGACACCAGCACGTCGTCGCCCGCCCACAGCCAGGCGGACGTCCCAGCACGTGCGACCACGACGGTGCCGCTCGTGTCTGCTCCGGCGGCGCAACCGACCGGGGTCAGGATCGTTCCGTCCGAGGGCAGCGAGGCCAGCTGTACGCCGTCGCAGCCCGTCGCCGCGCTCCGCGCGACCGTGAAGACATTGCCCTCGGCCGCGAGCGACCGGACGCCGCGGACCGGCAACGAGGCCCAAGGGGACGACCCCGATCGCGACACCAGCCCGTCCTCGCACACGACGGCGACGGTCTGGTCGGCTTCGGCTGCCTCGACGGGCTCCGCGCAGGGCTCGGCGATGGTGCCCGACGACAGGACGACCCCGTCCGGACCGACGACGATGCCGGCAGACCCCACCACGCCCTCGCGCCACGTCGTGCCGCCGTCGGTCGACGTCCGCACCACTGTCGCGCACGTCGGGCCCGAACCGATGACGACCGAGACGCCGGCCTCGTCGGCCCGGAGCGCCAGCACGGCACCCCGCACGTCCCCGAGGTCGACCCTCGTCCAGGAAGCACCACCGTCCTCGGTGTGTTCCAGGACTCCGTCTGCGCCGCCGCACGCCCCTGACCAGGCGCGCCACGCATCGCGGCCGGTCGAGGCCGACAGCAGACGGCGGACGGGCACCACCGACGCGGCCGGGTCAGCCGTGGCGGAGGTGGACGGTCCAGCCGACGAAGTCGGTCGGGCGGGCTCGCTCGACGGCGGACGCGGAACGCTGGAGAAGGTCGGGACGGGACCGGGGGTGCCGTTGGAGGAGGGCTCCGTACGGGACAGCGCGAGGGCGACGAGGACGACGTCGACCACGACGAGCACGACGACGAGCACGGCGATCCAGACGAGCGTGCGGCGCGTGGGGGTGCCACGCGAGGCCTTGCGTCCCCGGCGGCGACTCACGCGGGGACCTCGGTCACCTGACGGCCCCGCGGGCAGCAGCGGCACGGCCGCGCTTCGGCGGCTTCGGCGGCTCGGCCTGGTCGTCGTCCTGCAGGCCGTACCCGTAGGCGTAGCCGTACCGGCCGTACCCGTAGGCACCCGGCCCCTTCGTCGGCATCATCGTCATCACGAAGCCGGCGATCGGGGCACCCACGTTCTCGAGCGCGCTGACCGCACCGGCGAGCTGACCCTTGTGGGTGCGCCCTGAGGCCACCGCGACGATCGCGCCGGAGGCCTTCTTCGCCAGGATCGCGGCGTCCGTGACGGGCAGCAGCGGCGGGGCGTCGAAGAGCACGTAGTCGAACTGCTGCTCGAGCGCGGCGATGAGGTCCTGCATGGCACGGGAGCCGAGGAGTTCGGAAGGGTTCGGGGGGATCGGACCGGCCGGCAGGACCACGAGGTTGCCACGGCCCCAGGGCTGCGCCACGTCCTCGATCTCCGCGCGCCCGATGAGGACGTCGGTCAGACCGACGCCGCCCTCGATGTCCATGTACTGCGCGACCTTCGGTCGGCGCAGGTCGGCGTCGATGAGGACGACGCGGAAGCCGGCGTTGTCGAGCGCGATCGCGAGGTTCGCGACGGTGGTGCTCTTGCCCTCGGACTCGACCGACGACGTCATCACGAAGGTGCGCGACCCGGTACCGATGTCGAGGAACTGCAGGTTCGTCCGGAGCGTGCGGAACGACTCGGCGCGGGGGCTGCGCGGGTCGACCTGCACGATGAGCGGACGCTCGGATGCCTTGCTGTCGAAGGCGATCCCGCCGACGACCGGCTTCTCGCTGATCTTCTCGACGTCGGACTCGGTGCGGATCCGGTTGTCGAGCGTCTCGCGCAGGACGGCGACGCCGACGCCGAGCGCCAGGCCCACCAAGAGGCCGAGCACGACGTTGACGGGGACGTTCGGGCTCACCGGGGTGTTCGGCACCTGGGCTTCCTTGACGCGGGTGAGCTTGACGGTGGCGGTGCCGTCCGCGTCCGTCGCCTCGATGTTCTGCACGACGTTCGTCAGGCTCTCCGAGGTCGCGTTCGCGATGTCGGCCGCCTGCTTCGGGTCGGTCTCGTCGACGGTGATCGAGATGAGCGTGGTGTTCAGCGGGGCGTCGGAGCTGACGATCTCCGCCAGCTCGTCCGAGGTCATGTCGAGCTTCAGGCTCGAGATCACCGGGAGGAGCACGATCGGCGTCTCGACCAGGTTCGAGTAGGTCAACACCCGCTGCTGGGTGAACGTGTTGCCCTGTGCGAGGTCACTCGCGCTCCCGCTGGTCTGCGTCGAGACGAAGACCTGCGCCGAGGCCGAGTAGACCGGTTGCTTGAGCAGCGAGTAACCCGCCGCTGCCGCGACGCCGATCAGCGCCAGGACGAGCATGAAGACCCATCCCTTGCGCAAGACCGCGATGTAGTCGCGTAGCTCCACGCGGCACCCTTCCCCGAATGTCGCCGTGTCCTGCAGTCCCTGTCACAGGTCGACCGGGATCGTCCCAGCGTTCGGCATAGAAATAGTGCCACACGCAAGCGTCGCCGCGACGCATCGTTCGCAGGCCGATCGACCGGGCGCCGACCCTGGTCCCACCGTTCAGGACGGCCGTCGACCCGACTGCGACGGCACGGGCCCTCGACCCCGTGAGAAGCGACGCCCGAGTTCGATGAACGGTGTCTCGAACCAACGGTGGACGACCCATGCGGCGGTCACGGAGAGCGTCACCGCGACCGGGACACCCGCCCACGGCGACGGGACGACGCTCCGGACGCCGTCGATCACCGGGAGGTGGAGGAGGTACAGCGCGTAGCTGACCGCACCCAGCCAGAGCATGCTCGGGACGGAGCGGGACGACCTGCGCAGCGAGAACACCGTGAACAGGAGCACCCCGACCCAGACGGAGAGGTTGAACCCGATCAGACCGTAGCCGTGGGCCGGGTCCTGCTGCGATGCGATCAACGGCGCGCTGCAGAGCGGGACGACGACGAGCGTCGCGCAGGCGTACCCGATCCAGACACGACTCCCGCGGCGCTCGCGCAGGTGGATGCTGTGCCCGAAGGACGCGAGGAAGAGCATCAACGGCGTCGTGGCCGGGAGCTCCTTGCCGATCGCGTACCCGGTGACGGACATCGCTGCGTAGAGCGCGAGCCAGGCGTAGCCCGCGTAGACGGTGCGGTCGAGGTGTCCCAGGTGCTTGCCCAGTCCGGACTGGACGTAGTAGAGCAGTTCCGGCCCGAGGGTCCACGCGCTCCCGAGGACACTCGGCAGCGCGACGATCCCCTGCACCATGAGCAGGTTGGCGACGAGCACGAGGATGCCGTCATCGGTCGCTGGGTGTGTGGGAAGCTGCACCAGGATCGCCACGCCGAGGACCAACCAGTACACGGGGAAGAGTCGCCAGAACCGACGCACCGCGAACACCCGGACGTCTTGGGTCGACAGCATCATCCCGACCACGTAGCCGCTCACGAGGAAGAACGCGACGACACCGACCCGACCGACGCTGAGGTACTGGAGGGCGTACCGGGTGTACTCCGGCATCCACGCCTCGAGCGCGTGTTCGAGGACGACCGCCGCGGCGGCGACTCCCCGGATCGCGTCGAGGAACTCCACCCGACCGGCTCGGACGGAGGCGTCGGGGAGCGTGACGTCGCTCGTCTGCGGCATGGGGCCTCCCCGGGCGCACCGCGTCGTCGTCCCTTGGTGAGCAGGCACTCCGCGTCGGCGCATGTGGTGCGGGTCCTGATCGATCCCGCACACCGATCCTACCCAGGAAATGACGGGTGATCACGTCCTCACCGGAGTGCAGCTCGAGGGCAGACCCCGCCCCGTCCCGTACGGTGTCGACATGCAGCCCGACCAGGACGCGCCGACGACCACCCCCGGTACCGCGGCTGCCCGCGACCTCCGCGTGGTGCTCGTGGCGATCGCCGTGGCGGTGGTGCTGTCACGACTGGTGACCGGCGTCGCCCGGTCCGGGGCACTGCCGTCCCCGGTCGTCCAGGTGCTCGCCGCGGACCTGGTGGTGTGGGTGCCGCTCGCGCTCGGCGTGTGGTGGGTCCTCCGCCGTTCGGCTCCCGTGGCGCTGGTCCGTCGGCTCGGCCTCGGCTGGCCGGACGCGGTCGCGGCGATCGGGGTCGCCGTCGTGTGCCGTGGGCTCGACGCGGGTCTGTCGGTCCTGTTCTCCGGCACGACGGGCCTGACGCCGCCGGTGACGCTCGGCCCGCCCGACGTCGTGCCGCTCGTGGTGGCGGCGGTCGGGGTCTGCGTCGTCAGCCCGGTGCTCGAGGAGGTCGTGTTCCGCGGGGTGCTGCAACGCCGCCTGGCGTCGGAGCTGACGCCGCGCACGCGCTTCCTGGCGGTGCTGCTGACGGCGTTCCTGTTCGCCCTGCTGCACTTGCTGCTCGGAGCTGGCGGGACGACACTCGCCGGCTTCCAGGTGTTCGTGACGACCTTCGTGCTCGGCCTGCTCACCGGCGTGCTCGTCGCGATGACCGACCGCCTCGGTGGTGCGGTCCTGGCGCACGTGCTGTTCAACACGGTCGCCGTCGTCGCCACCTGGCCGCGCTGACCCGGGTCCGCACCGGGAGCGTCGGCAGCGCAGCCAGCGTCGGTCCGGCGTCGGCGTCGCGGCGGGTCCGTCACGCGCGGTGGCGCTCGGCCTCCGCGTCCACCTGTCGGCGCGAGGGGCGCCGCGCGCCGACGATCGCCCACGCCGCTCCGGCCAGCACGAGGACGGCACCGGTGACGGCTCCGGTCGTGCGGGTGCCGTCGCCGGCGCGGTCGTCGGTGAGTGCGCCGAGGGCGAGTCCGGCGCCGACGACGAGCAGCGCGAGGGCGATCACCGTCACCCGACGGTCCGTCCAGCGGGAGCTGCCCGGCGGCAGGCCGGTGAACGCGGCGACGACGGTCACCCAGGCGGTGAGCACCCACCAGTTGACGGGGACGAACCGCCCGAGCACGAGCAGGGCGACGAACGACGCGACGGCTCCGCCGATGCACCAGGTGCGCCAGTGCCCGAGGTCGTCGTCGGTCGTCATGCGCCGACCGTACCGGAGCGGCATCGGCTCCGACCGGTGCGGTGTTCGCGCCGCCACCCGAACCCGAATCGAGCAGCGGCGCACGCGGACGCAGTGCGTCTGCGCCTCGGACGCACGGGGCGTCCTCGGTCTGTGGGGGTGGGTCGGTCAGCCCACCAGGTCCAGGTCCCACACGGGCGGGACGTACGCGCGCTGCCAGCCCTCGCGCAGGCGTGTGACGGCGCGGTCGTAGGCCTCGAGCAGGTCCATGTCGGGGCGCACCATCGACTGCAGCTGCAGGCCCTCGTAGGTCGCGAGCAGCTGCTCAGAGCCACGGGCCGGGTCCATCGTGTGCGGCTCGCGGCCGAGCAGCACGTCGCGCTCGAGCGCGTGCTGCACGAACGCGTGGAAGCGACGCCAGCGCGCGTGCAGCATCGGCGCCAGCGGGTGCTCGGGCGAGGCGGCGATGTTGAGCGTCGCGGTCAGGAAGCGCATGAGCGTCGGGTCGGCGACGTTGGCCGTGACGATGGCGCGCAGGAAGCGGACGGTGCCGTGCTGCTCGGCGATCGGCATGAGCGGGGCGGTCCGCTCCTCGTTCCACTTGTCGATGGTCGCGAGCAGCAGGCCGTCCCAGCTCGGGAACGCCTGGTCGACGACGTCGACGGACTCCCCGGCCTCGGCGGCCACGACGGCGGGGGTGACCTCGTGCATCGGACGGGAGCGGAGCGCCCGCTGCATCGCCGCGACGACCTTCGGCCGGAGGTCGTCGTCGTGGGCCCGGCCCGAGGGTTCGTTGTGCATGGTGACGAGTCCACCACCCCGCGGTGCACGTCGACTACCCCCAGAACGGGAACGCGCGTTCCCTGGCTGGTCGGCGGGACGCTGGACGCCCGGGGCGCGGTGAGCGATACTCAGGCGATGGAGCGGAAGCAGATGCTGACCATCGCCGTCCTCGCGGCGGCCACGGCGAGCGTGCTCGCCGGGTGCGCGACCGGGGGCACGACCGGGGCCGGCGACGGCGCCGACGGCCCGAGGGGCGCGGGCGACGACGTCGTGGGGTCGGGGTCCTGCATCGACTACGTCGCGGCGAGGACACCTGCCGAACGCAGCGACCTCGCGACCCTGGTGGTCGACGCCGAGGTCACCGCCACCGACCGTACGGTCGAGGTCGGCGGGGTGTACGAGGTGCGACGGGCCAGGATCACCGGCGTCGAGAAGGGTGACTCCCCCGGCCGCACCATCGACGTCATCAGCCCCTCGGACCAGTGCACGACGGGCGGGCAACCGGTCGAGTACCTCGAGGGCGACCCGCTCGCCCAGGACGGCACCTTCCGTCTGTACCTGCACCGGAGCAGCGACGACGACGTCTGGCAGCTCGTCGTCCCCGGCGCCGCCGAGCCGATCACGGCCACGGCCACGCCCGCGGCCGACTGACCGACCCGACCGATCGACCCTACGGCTGGTCCGGCACCGTCACGATCCGGTTCTGGTACGCCCACACCACGGCCTGCAGCCGCGACCGCACGCCGAGCTTCGGCAGCATCCGCGCCAGGTGCGACTTGACGGTCGACACCTCGAGCACGAGCGCGGCCGCGATCTCCTCGTTCGACATCCCCTGCGCGAGCAGCAGGAGCACCTCGCGCTCCCGGGCGGTGAGCACCCCGTCGGCCCGGTCGCCGGAGACCGGCTGCAGGCTCCGCCGCGACACGAACTCGCGCAGCACCCGCCGGGTCAGGGCCTGGTCGAGGGTGCCGTTGCCGGCGGCGACCTGCCGCACGGCGTCGACGATGGTGTCCGGCTCGGCGTCCTTGAGCAGGAACCCGGAGGCGCCCGCCTCGAGCGCCCCGAACACGTAGTCGTCCAGGTCGAACGTCGTCAGCATGAGCGCCGGGATCGCCGGGTCGGCGTCCGGCGCGCAGAAGATCCGCGCGAGCTCGATGCCGTTCATCACCGGCATCCGGATGTCCAGGCAGGCGACGTCGGGGCGGGTGGCGCGCGCGAGCGCGAGCGCCTCGCCGCCGTCGGCGGCCACACCGACGACCTCGATGTCCGGCTCCGCGCCGAGGAGTGCGGACACCCCGGCACGGACCAGGGGCTGGTCGTCCGCGACCAGCACGCGGATCACGCGACCACCCCGGTGCCGTCGGCGGTCTGCGCGGGTGCGGCAGCTGCCTCCCGGCCGAGCGCCAGCTCCACCAGCCACCCACCGGTCTCGGTCGGGCCGGTCTGGAGGCGCGCCCCGACCAGGTCCGCCCGCTCGCGCATCCCCCGCAGGCCGTTGCCGCCCGAGGGAGAGGTCCCCGCTGCCGGGACGGTGGCCGGTGCGTTCTCCACCCGGATCACCACCCGGGTCGCGTCGCGGTCGTCGATGGTGACGGTGCACGGGGCGGACGGGGCGTGCAGGGCGGCGTTGGCCAGCGCCTCCTGGACGGTGCGGTAGGCGGCGAGCTGCGCGAGCGGGCCGACGCCGTCGGCCAGCGGACGGTCACCCGGCAGCACGTCGAGCCGGACGTCGCTGCGGAACCGGGCACGCTCGACCAGGTCGACGATGCCGGCGACCGTCTCGACGGCCCGCTCGGCGGGGGCGTCGTCGCGGAGCAGGCCGACCAGGCGGCGCAGGTCCTCGAGCACGGCGGTGCTCTGCTCGCGGACCTGGCGGGCGCCCTCGTGGGCACGCTCCGGGTCCGCGTCGATCTGGCGGTCGATGACGGCGGCCATCAGGGCGATGCCGGACAGGTGGTGCGCGGCGATGTCGTGGAGCTCCCGGGCCATCGCGGCCCGCTCGCGGGACACCGCGGCGTCGACCAGGGCGTCCTGCTCGCGGTTCACGGCGCTCGCCTCGGCGGTGCGGGCGACGCGGACCTCGCGGCGGGACAGCACCACGAGGGTGACCAGCAGCGGCAGGCCGACGGCTCCGACGGCCTGCAGCACGCCCTGACCGAGCGCGCCGGTGAGGCCGTCGGCCGAGCCGGACGCGTTGGTGGCGAGCGCTCCCTCGCCGACGACGACGAGGACGGCTGCGGTGACGAGGGCCGGCCAGAGCCGGACGAGCGGGACCCGGGCGGCGGTCAGGACGACCGCGACGGCGATCGGCAGCGCGGTCAGGTCGAACAGGTCCGCCGAGGCCGGCGCGAGCCCGGCGACGACCACGGGGATCGCCGCGACGACGACGAGCGTGCTGCGCGCTGCCCGACGGACGGCGAGCAACGCCGCCGACTGGGCGAGCAGGCCGAGGGCCAGGACGGCCCACGGGACGGTGAACGGTGCGGCGGCCCGCAGGGCGAGGCCGGCCGTGTCGGGCTCGGCGGCGTCGAGCGGCGGCAGTCCGAGCAGCAGGCCGAGGGCCACCACGGCCGTGCCGAGTGCGACGAACAGGTCGACGCGGCGAGCGCGGCGTGCGTCGGACGTCGGCTGCGCGGCCGGCGTGGCCGGGGCGCGCAGCGCGTCGTGCTCAGCGGGTGCCATCGTTGGATCCTACGAGGCGGGCGTGGTCCGGGACCGGTGCGTCGAGGGGCAGGGCGCGTCGGGCCGGGTCGTAGCCGAGTCGACCCCGGGTGGCGACGAGGAGCACCACGGCCGCGGTGGTCGACATGATCGTCAGGCCGATCATCAGCGTGCCGGCGGTCATGCTCGGGTACATCTCCGGGAACAGCATCGAGATCGTGTTGTTCACGCCGACGTGCAGCAGCAGGGCCAGGGGCAGGCTCTCGCGGGTCTTGTTGAAGACCTGGATCATCACGACGTTGAAGGTGATGGTGAACAGGGCGAACACGACCGGCTCGCTCCAGTGGGCGTTCGGCCACCCGCCCCAGTCGCTGAGGTACAGCGGCATGTGCCAGAGGGCCCAGATCGGCCCGAGGATCGCGGCCGCGCCGAGGCCGCCGAAGCGGTGCTGCAGCCGGGGCAGGGCGAAGTCGCGCCACCCGGGCTCCTCGCTCAGACCGGTCGAGAACAGCTGGATGACGAGGCCGGGCACGAGCGAGGCGATCGCCAGGACCGAGGGGGCCCGCACGTCGCCACCGGCGAAGGGCAGCGCGGACACGACGATCAGGGCCGGCACGACGACGAGCGCCAGCGCGTACCAGTACCAGGCGACCCGCCAGCGGAAGAGCCGGCCCACCCAGCGCCGCAGACCAGCGCGGCCGTCGGCGACCGCCGTGACGATGAAGGCGCTGCCCAACGGGCCGAGGAGCGCCCCGGGCAGGACGCCGGTGAACTGCCCGCTGCCGAGGACCTCGGGGAAGTGGATGTCCCACACACCCATGCCGTGCGGCGACAGGATGTACGGCACCCAGGCGAGCCAGCTCAGGCCGAGCGCCATCGTGAAGAAGGACGCGAGCGGGTGCCGGGCGATGACGCCGCGGACACCCCCTCGGTCGCGGGCTGCGGTGCCGGCCGTGGGCCGGACTTCGGTGGTGTTCGTCATGCAGACGACGCTAGGAAACGCGCCGCCGCGGGACGACCGGCTTCGGGACGCACCTGCCGGAGTTCCATCGAAGGATGCAAGTGCTCCCGGGCCGCTCAGTCGGTGCGTTGGGCGGCCAGGTGGGCGAGGACGACGGGGTCCTCGCAGCCGCGAGCGAAGCCCCGGATCCGCCGGTCGATGTCCCGTTGCAGCACGAACGCACCGATCCGCTCGGCGAGGGGCGCCAACCACCTCGGCCGGCAGGTGAAGTTGTAGCGCCAGACCGCCAGCGTGGAGCCGGGCTGCCCGTCGACGGGGGTGAAGCGCCACCCGCCGCCCATCCGCTCGAAGAACCACGAGCCCTTCGTCATCTTCATCCCGACGTTCGACGGCGGGTGGTACGACACGTACTCGCTCTCCATGCGGAGCCCGAAGCGCTGCACCGTGGAGGTCCGGACGCCCTTCGCCGGCAGCGTCGCGCCGTCCATCAGGTGCTGCCGCCGGATGAACGGGTCCCACCGCTTCCGGATCGCGCCCTGCGTCTGCGAGACGGCGAAGGCGACGTGCGCGTCGACCGGCACGACACAGCGGGACTCGACGACGGGCATGCGGCCATGCTGCCACGTGGGCCGGCGAGCGGACGGGAGGCCCGGTGCGGCTCCGCCTGCGCAACCCGCGTCCGTCGTCGCCCGCCGCTCACACTGTGGTCACGTACAGGCAACCGGCGCGACAGACGACGCCGCGAGCATCGTCGGGTGACCGCTCACCGATCCCGCCGCAGGTCCGCCGCGCTGGGGGCCACCGCCCTCGCCGTGGCCGCTGCCGTCGGCCTGCCGACCCTGTCCTCCTCCCCGACCGCCGCCGCGGCCGCCGCGCCGGACGCCGACCTCGCGTCGCGCTTCACGCTCGCCGTGCTGCCGGACACGCAGTTCTACTCGCGCTACTCGGCGTCGCAGTTCGTGCCCCGGTACGGCGACGACCCGTTCCACGTGCAGACGCAGTGGCTCGCCGAGCACGCCGACGACCTGCACATCCCCTTCGTCACCCACGTCGGCGACGTCGTCGACCAGGTCGGGCAGCCCGGCGAGTGGCAGGCGGCCGACCGCGCGATGTCCGTGCTCGACGACGCCGGGCTGCCGTACAGCGTGACGACGGGCAACCACGACGTCCGGAACTCGGCGGACACCGTGTTCGACACCTCGTACGACCTCGCCGCCGAGCCCTACCTGCAGACGTTCCCGGCGAGCCGGGCCACCGGCCAGCCGACCGTCGAGTCCGGCACCGACCGCACCGGCCTGAGCCAGTTCCACGTCTTCGAGGCCGAGGGCCAGCGGTTCCTGTCGCTCGCCCTGCCGTGGCGCGCGTCCGACGAGACCCTCGCCTGGGCGGACCAGGTCATCGCCGCGCACCCGACGCTGCCGACGATCCTCACCTCGCACGAGGTGATCAACATCGCCACCGACGGCCTGACCCCGGTCGACACGGCCTACGGCGAGCGCCTGTGGAAGCAGCTCATCGCCCCGAACGACCAGGTGTTCCTGACGCTGAACGGGCACTTCCACGGCAGCACGTGGAAGAACCGCACGAACGACGCCGGCCACGCCGTGACCCAGGTGCTCATCGACCACCAGATGGACTACGAGGGCGGCGACGGCTACCTCGGGCTGCTCGAGTTCGACCTGACGAACGGCACGCTCGCGATGCAGACCGCGTCGCCGTGGGTGACGTGGAAGCCGACCGAGACGCTCACCTCGTACGACCAGCCGCTGCTCGACGGCGACCACCAGCGCTACACCGTGCCGGTCGACTTCCGCACCCGGTTCGCGGGCTTCGCGCCGGACTTCCGCGCCGGCTCCGCGGACGAGCCGCCGCTCAACGACCGCGCGCGGGCGATGCTGCTCGACGGCTTCGAGGGCGCGCCGCCCACCACGACCGAGCTGCCCGGCGGCCGCGCCGACCACACCGACGTCGACGGCACCCTGGCCTGGTGGCGTCCCGGTGAGCAGGCGGCCGGTGTGCTCGCTCCCGGAGCGACCGTCGACGACGTCGTCGGGGACGCCGACCTCACCCGCCTGACGCACGCCGAGTCCGGCTCGCCGACCGCGCAGGACGGCGACGTCACGATCGTCGACGACGCCCACCCGCTGTCCTCCGACGGTGCCGGCCTGTGCTTCGCGAACGCCGACAAGGCGGCGAAGCGGTTCAGCGCGCTCACCTCCCCCGGGGACACCGCCGTCGACCGGGCGACGTTCCCGGACGGCTACACGATCGAGACGTTCCTCGAGGTCGACCCGTCCTGGACCGACGGCGCGAACTCGTGGTCGAAGGCGATCGTCCGCAGCGGCAACCGCTCGCAGATCGGCGTGCCGCAGACCCGCTGGGACTGGACGGCGTCGCCGGCGGCGCTCGGTATCTCGAACCTCAAGGAGTTCCAGTGGACCGAGGTGACCGCCGACGCGTCGAAGGGTGACCGCACGGCGTGGTCGGGCGAGATCATCCCCGGTCGCTGGCTGCACGTCGCCCTGGTGAACGACGTCGACGCCCGCACCACCACGATGTACGTCGACGGCGCCCCGGTGCTCCGCAACGCGACCGACACCGGCGGCCAGACCGTGCAGGACGGCATGCCGTGGCTGTTCGGCAGCGACTGGGTCGACGATGCCGCGACGAACGGCTGGAACGGCTGCATCGGCGAGACCCGCGTGGTCGACCACCCGATCGGCGCCGATTCGTGGCTGACCGCCCGCGCCGACCTCGACGCCCTGACCGTCGACGAGCCGGGCACCGACGCCGTGCCGACCGCCGTGACCGGTTCCGGCCACCCCGGCGCCACCGTGACCCTGTCCGGCGCGGTCCGCGGCACCACCGAGGTCGCCGCGGACGGCCGGTGGACGGTCGCCCTGACCGGCACCGCGGCCCGTGCCCGCGCGCTCGAGACCGCGGCGGCGCAGGCCGTGCAGTCGATCGGGACCCGGAGCGGTGCCGCCGTCGACTTCGCGGTCGCGGTGCCCGCGGCGGAGGAACCGGGCGACCCCGGCGACCCCGGCACCCAGGACCCCGGCACCCAGGACCCGGGCGCCGGTGACCCCGGCACCCAGGATCCCGGTGCCAACGACGAGGGTGCGGGCGCCCAGCCGGGCGCCGGCACGCCGACGCCGAGCGCCGAGGGCCCCGGCGCAGACGGTCCGCAGGACGGTTCCGGGGAGCTCGCCTTCACCGGCGCGGACGGCCTCGGCCTGGCCGGGGTGGCGGCGCTCGTGCTGCTGACCCTCGGCACCGCGGTGCTCGTGCGCCGACGCCTCGGCGCCCTGCCCCGTCTGCCGCGCACGGACCGGTAGTCCGACCGCTCGACCCGACGGCGGGCACGGTGCGACGAGCACCGTGCCCGCCGTCCGACGTTCGCGGGCGCGCCGCCGGGCAGCGGCGTTCCGGCGACCCGACGTGGTGGGGTGGGGTCATGACCAGCGACCTCGTGCCGTGGGTGGTCGCCGGGGGGCTCGCCGTCGTGGTGGTCGTCCTGGTGCTCGTCCTGCGGCGACTCCGATCCGCCGCCCGCTCCGACCTCGACGCCGCCGAGCGCGCCCGCGCCGACGAGCTCGCGCGGCTCGACGCCGAGCACCGCGAGCAGGCCGATGCCCGCGACGCGGAGCACCGGCGCTCCCTGGACCAGGCCGACGCCGCACGACGCGACGCCCTGACCGCCGCCGAGCAGAGCCGCGACCTCGCGCGCGGCGGCATGCGGTGGGAGGAAGCGTCCGCGCAGGTCATCCGCCAGGCCGCGATCGCCGCCGGGCTGAACGGCGTGCTCATGACGAACGTCGTGTTCGTGCCCGCCGACGAGACCGAGCGCGGCTCGTGGCGGCGGTTCGTCGCACAGGCGGACCACGTGCTCGTCTCCGACGCCGGGCGCGGACTGGTCATCGAGAGCAAGCGCTGGGGTGGCATCGTCTTCGACGGCCGTCGACCGAGCGAGGTGCACCCGGCGTTCCGGAACCTGCTCGACGAGTCGTCGCTCGTGCCGCCGTTCGCCGTGCAGGTGCAGAGCCGGACCGTGCTCAACCACGAGCAGGAGGCCGAGAACTGGTGGCAGGTGCGTGTGCAGGCGAAGAACGCCGCTCCCGCGCAGCAGGTCCGCGTGCAGGCACGCCGCCTGGCGGGCTTCGTCGACGCGGCGACCGGCACGCGCCGGACCTGGTTCGACACCTGCGTGTTCTACTCGTCGCCGACGGCGATGGCCTACGTGCAGGCGGAGGACCGGAGCGGCGGCGCCTCGACGGCCGTCGTGACGAACCAGCACGAACTGCAGTCGGCGCTCGCGGCGTGGGCGGCGAAGGACGCGGTGCCGAACCGGGCCCGTGCCGACGCCGTCGTCCGGGCGCTCGCGGGCCAGGGGGCGCACACGATCACGATCGGGTCGTACCGGCTGCCGGAGTGACCCGGCGGCCGTCGACCGACGCCGCGTCGTCGTCGAGCGCGGTCAGGCCGTGGCGACGGCGCGCAGGGCGTCCGCGATGCGGGTGACCGCGGCGTCGAGCTCGTCCGCCACCCGGGCGTGCGTCGCCTCGGACCGGCGGTAGGGGTCGTCGACGTCGTCGTCCGCGGGGTCGGCCGGCGGCGGCACGGTCCCCCGCAGCCGCGCGACCCGCTCGACGAGTGCCTCGGCGGTGTGCACGTCGGCCAGGTCACCGGGCTCGAGCCCGTCGAGCACGCGGGCGAACTGCTTCACCGTGAAGGTGCGGCGGGCGGCACGCGGCACGAGCGACACCACGGCCTGCCGGTGCGACCGCTCGGCGGTGAGCACGAGGTCGGTGTCGTCGACGATCGCCGCGGTCAGGTACCGCGACCCGTGCCCGGACGGTTCGCCTCCGAGTCGGGCCGACTGCGCGGCGGCGGCGGCGTCCATGGCCGCGCCGTCGTCGGCGATGGTGCCGGCCGACCCGACCCGGAACGCCGGGGCGTCCGGGCCGAGCCGTGCCGTCAGGACCTGCTCGCCGAGCGGCGACCGGCAGATGTTGCCGCTGCAGACGAACAGGACCCGCACGTCAGGCCTGGTCCGCGCCGAGCAGGTCGTGGCGGACGACGATGGCGTCACGGCCGGGGCCGACACCGATGGCGGAGATCCGCGCACCCGACATCGACTCGACGGCGAGCACGTAGTCCTGCGCGTTCTTCGGCAGGTCGTCGAACGACCGGGCGCCGGTGATGTCCTCGGTCCAGCCCGGGAAGTCCTGGTAGACGGGCTTCGCGTGGTGGAAGTCGGACTGGTTCACCGGGACCTCGTCGACGCGGACGCCGTCGACCTCGTACGCGACGCACACCGGGATCGTCTCGAGCCCGGTCAGGACGTCGAGCTTCGTGAGCACGAAGTCGGTCACGCCGTTCACCCGGGCCGTGTAGCGGGCGATCGGGGCGTCGTACCAGCCGCAGCGACGGGGGCGCCCGGTGGTGGTGCCGAACTCGAAGCCGTTGGCGCGCAGGAACTCGCCGGACTCGTCGAAGAGCTCGGTCGGGAACGGGCCGGCGCCGACACGGGTCGTGTACGCCTTGACGATGCCGATGATCCGCTCGAGCTTGCCCGGGCCGATGCCGGAGCCGGTCGCCGCGCCGCCGGCGGTCGCCGACGACGAGGTGACGAACGGGTACGTGCCGTGGTCGACGTCGAGCATGGTCGCCTGCCCGGCCTCGAACAGGACGGTCTCGCCGCGCTCGAGCGCCCGGTGGATCTCGAGCCCGGTGTCGGCGACCATCGGCCGCAGACGGTCCGCGAACGACAGCAGCGACTCGACGACCTCTTCCGGGTCGATCGCGCGGCGGTTGAAGACCTTGAGCAGCAGGTGGTTCTTCTGGTCGAGGGCCGCCTCGACCTTCTGCCGCAGGATGTTCTCGTCGAAGATGTCCTGGATGCGGACGCCGACGCGGTTGATCTTGTCCGCGTAGCTCGGGCCGATGCCGCGACCGGTGGTGCCGATCTGGCGCTTGCCGAGGAAGCGCTCGGTCACCTTGTCGATGGTGCGGTGGTAGTGCGTGATGACGTGCGCGTTCGCCGACACGAGGAGCTTCGAGGTGTCGACGCCGCGGGCCTTGAGCGCGTCGAGCTCCTGGAACAGGACCTCGAGGTCGACGACGACGCCGTTGCCGATGATCGGCGTGACACCGGGGGTCAGGATGCCGGAGGGCAGCAGGTGCAGGGCGTACTTCTCGCCACCGACGACGACCGTGTGCCCGGCGTTGTTGCCGCCGTTGAACTTCACGACGTAGTCGATGCGGCTGCCGAGCAGGTCGGTGGCCTTCCCCTTGCCCTCGTCGCCCCACTGGGCGCCGATGATGACTGCTGCGGGCATCTGGTTCTCCTCACGTTGGCGGAGGACCTCACGCGACCGACGGGCCGGTGGTCCACCCGAGTCTATCGGCTGGTCACCTCCGCGCCACCCGCGTGACGGTGACGACGGGCGGGCGGACGGACGGACGGGAGGCCCGGTGCCAGCTGGCACCGGGCCTCCCGTCCGGTCGGTCCGTGCGTTCCGCGGTCAGGCGCGGAAGAAGTCCTGGTACGACGGATCGCCGACGGGCTGCGCGTGCCCGGGCTCGGCGAGGCGCTGCTCGATCATGGCCTGGATGACGTCCGGCGGGGTGAGCCCACGACGCCGCCACTCGACCGGGTTGGACCGGAGTTGCTTCAACGTGCTCTGCATGGTGACCACCCTGACAGCGCTTCGCTAGTTTGTCTAACTACCTGTCCCCTTCCCGCACCGTCCGGGAACAGACCGGTGCCGGGCCCCTGGACGGGACCCGGCACCGGTGCTGGTGGGACTGCGTGCGACTAGCGGCGAGCGACCTTCGCGGTCGAGCCCGACGTCGCCGTGCCGTCCTTGTACCCCGAGGCGTGGGCCGTCACCTCGACCGAGAACCGGTGCCCGGCGGCCGAGGACGTCAGCGTGTACTTCGAGCCCGTGGCGGTCGTGATCGCCTTCCCGTCACGGAGCCACTGGTACTTGTACGTCGCCTTCGCGGACCAGGTGCCGGGCTTCGCGGTGAGCGTCGCCCCGACCTTGGCGGTGCCGCTGATCGTCACGGCGCTGCCCTTCTGCAGGGCGAGCGTCGGAGGGGTCACCTGGATGGTCGAGACGTCGGCCTGCGAACCCGCGGCGTTGCCGAGGTGCAGGGCGAGCACCTTGGCGCTCGTCACGCCGGAGGCACGGGTCACCGTGAGGTTGCCCGCGTCGGCGAACAGCACGCCGGACGTGCCGCCCTGGCTGAACGTCAGCGCCGGCTTCGACACGTCGAACGTGACGGTCTTCGTCTCGTCCACGACCGACGAGGCGTCCGTGGCGATCGCGGGGGCGTACGCCGACTCGGTCAGGACCGAGTAGGAGAACTTGCCCGTCGCGCCGATGGCGGCACCGGTGACGGTGAGCACCTTCACGGAGCTGTCGAAGGTGTTGACGTCCTGGCCGGGCGCACCGCCGTTCAGCGGCTGCGCGTCGACCGTCTCACCCGTCGCCAGGTCGACCGTCGTCGCGAAGGTCGCGTCGACCGCCGACGACTTCGCGTCGTAGACCAGGTAGTCGGGCTCGCCGTCACGGTCGGTGTCGACGAGGACCTCGACGTTGGTCACGGCGCCCGGGTTGGCGTCGGGACCGGCGGTCTGGACGCCGAAGGCGACCGTGTCCGAGGCCTTGTCGTAGCTCGCACCGTAGGACAGGACGTCCGCCGCCCGCAGCGACTGCGCCGCCGAGCCCTCCGGGAACGTCTCGGCCGGGTCGGTGCCGCCGAGCACGAACGGCGCGACGGTCGAGTGGTAGCCGTTCGTCAGGCCGCCCTGGTCGAACGAGCGGCCCTTCAGCGTCAGGTTCGCGGACTTGCCGGGGCCGGTGAAGGGCACCGTCGTCCGGGCACGGACCGCGCTGACCGGCTTCGGCGCCACGTAGGTGCCGATGCGCATCGGGTCGACCGCCGAGTCGGTCGGCGTGAACGCCACCACGCCCGAGGCCGCGGCGACGAACTCACGCTGGTAGCCCTGCTGCACCGACTCCTGGGTGGGGTCGATGACACGGCGCAGTGCCGTCGGGTCGGCCACCGTGAAGGTGAGCTCGACCGTCTTCGTCACGCCGGACGGCACGGTGATCCGGTTCGTGCTCAGCGCGAAGGCCACGCCGGGCTGGTCCACCTGCGGCTCGTACGTCACGTCGTACGTGTGCGGCGAGCCGTCGGTGTTCTGGATCTCGAGGGTGCGGGTCTCGCTCGTCTTGCCGGCGACCTCGACGACACCGAAGGACGCGGTGACGAGCTGGCCGTTCTCCGCGCTCCGGACGGTGGTGCCGGTGGTCACGGCCTGCAGGGCGTCCACGCGGCCGGTGCCCTGACGGAGCAGGGTCGCCGCACGCGAGCCGTCCTTGACGTCGTGCGTCGCGGTGTTCATCAGCGCGGCCTTGACCTGCTGGGCACTCCACCGCGGGTGCGACTGGAAGGTGAGCGCCGCGATGCCAGCGACGTCCGGGGTGGCCATCGAGGTGCCGCTCATCGACATGCGACCGTCACCGGTGCCGTTGGCGGCGGAGATGACGTTGACACCGGGACCGGCGATGTCCGGCTTGACGATGTCGTCGAACGACCCGTGCACACCGCGGCTGGTGAACGACGCGAGCGTGTTCACGGACTCCGGGTCGGTGGCGAGCGCGTAGCCCTTGAGCTCGTCCGCGAACCGCACGTGCAGGGTCCCCGCCGTGGCGCTGGCGCGGAGGGCGTCCACGGCGTCGAGCGTCAGCTCGGCACCCGGGATCGTCGCGTTGCCCGCGATGCCGGAGTCGAACGTGTTGATCGTGCCCGCCAGCAGGACGCCGACACCGCCGGCAGCCTCGACGTTGTTGAACCGCACGCCCGAGCCGCACTCGAGCGCCGCGTCGGTCCACTTGAGCCAGACGACCTTGCCCGCGATCTTCGCGGCGTCGTCGGCGCTGAACGCCGCGCAGCCGTCGACGTTCGCGGTCGGGACCACGACGTCGCCCTCGACCGGCAGGGTGCCGGTGAAGTTCTGCGAGTACTGCGCACGGTAGGTGCCGGCGACGTCCGACGGCCCGGTGGCCTCGACGGCGTCGAACAGCGACTGGCCGGTCGCGCTGGCCGCGACGGTGAGCGCCCCGGCGGCGTTGCCCGGCGAGCCACCGATGTCGGTGAAGTCGTCGGCGTTGCCCGAGGCGATCACGGGCAGGACCCCGCGGGCCGTCAGCGCGTCGATCTTGGCGTTGTCGGGGTCGTCCGGCGCGCCGTAGTCGGAGCCGAGCGACAGGTTGAGGACGTTGATGTCCTTGCCCTCGGTCAGCGCACGGCCGACCCAGTCGAGCGCCGCACCGGTGACGTCGGTGGAGCCACCGTTGTCACCGAAGACCTTGAGGGCGTAGAGGCCGGACTCGGGCGCGGTGCCCGGGCCGATCCACATGTCCTGGACCTGCTGCGCGGTGAGCTTCGTGTAGTCGCCGTCGAAGGTCTGCTTGTCGGCGGTCAGGCCGTAGCCCGCGATCGTGCCCGCGACGTGGGTGCCGTGGTCGCCGCCCTTGCCGTCGATGGGGTTCTCGTCCGGAGCGGGCACCGGGTCGTAGGACGCCGGGTCCGACGGGTCGGCGTTGTACGTCGCACCGGCGAAGTCGTAGCCGCCGAGGAACTTCGAGCCGTCGTACAGGCTCGGGTCCGGGGCGCCACCGCTCGCGTTCGCCAGCGCCGTGGCGTACGCCTCGGTGGTGCCGGGGCCGCCGAAGTCGGCCTGCGTGTAGTCGAGGCCGGTGTCGAGCACGGCGACGTTGATGCCCGCACCGGTGTGACCGGTCTGCTGCCACGCGTCGAGCGAGCGCGTGTAGATGTCGCTCGCCGCGTTCTTCGGCGCGGCGCCGTCCGCGCCGGGCTTGACGAGGCTCGGGTCGACGCCCGAAGGGGCGACGCCGGCGTCCGGCAGGACCGTCGGCTCGACGACCTTCTTCGGCGTGAGCGGGATGACGCTCTCGACGTCGGGACGCTTCGCGATCGCCGACAGCGCGGAGACGTCGGCGACGACCGCGACACCGGGGACGGTGTACTCGGTCGCGTAGAGCTCCTTCGAGCCCTTGTCCGCCTTCTTGACGGCGGCGCTGACGGCCTCGGTCGTCGACTGGATCGCCTCGACGCGCTGCTTCGCCTGCGTCGAGGGGGACTTCGAGCGGCTGAGGTCGCCGCCCTTCGCCTGGGCGTCCACCTCGAGCGCGCCCTTGCCGGTCGTGCGGATGAAGGCCGAGACGGTCTTCGAGGGCTTCGCATCGCGCAGGGGTGCCGCGAGCTTGAGGTCGGCCACCGAGGTCCCGGCGGGAGCCGCCGAAGCCGCACCCCCGACTGCGAGGCCACCGCACGCGAGGGCCGCGACGGCGAGGCCGGCGGTCAGGACGCGTGTGAAGCGGTGTGGGGAGGGATTCGGGTTCGGGTTCGGTGTTGCACGGTTCAAAGAGGGCACTCCTGGCTCAGTCCGTGGTTCGCATCAGATTCCTGTGAAGCTATGTGTTGACGCTCAGAATGGGCAGTCCGCACTTTGGGGGACACCCCCGTGCGGGGGACGGAAGCGACGGCCTTCCTGTTAACTTGCACACCCGTGTGCAGGTTATTACGCTGGAGCCGTGACCACCGCCGACCAGCCCGTCCGTGCGCCCCGCCGCGACGCCACGGAGAACCGGGCAGCCCTCATCGACGCTGCGAAGACCTGTCTCCAGCGTGACCCCGACGCGTCGATCGAGACCATCGCCGCGGCCGCCGGACTGTCCCGGCGCGCGGTGTACGGACATTTCCCCTCCCGCGACGACCTCGTGCGCGAGGTCGTCACGGCCGGGGCCGCCCGGATCGCCGCCGCCATGCCGACCGGCTCCGACCTGCAGGAACTCCCCCCGGCCGCCCGCCTCGCCGCCATCGCGGTGACGCTGTGGTCCGAGGTCTCGCACGTCCGGTCGATGGCCCGGGTCGCCGTCCGGAGCCCCTTCGCCGAACCCGTCGCCGAGGTGTTCGCACCCCTGCGCGCCCAGGTCCGCGACGCGTGCGCCTTCGGGATCGCCGACGGCACGATGCGCGACGACGTCGACCCCGCCACGCTCGGACGCCTGGTGGAGGGCGCCTGCATCGCCGTGCTCGACGAGGCCACCCGCTCCGGGACGCCCGACGAGGACGGCCGCCGCATGGTCGTGCTGTCCGCGCTCGGCATGGCCGGCATCGACTGGCGCACCGCCCTGCTCTCCGAACCCGTGGCCGCCCCCTCCGCGAAGGAGCCCGCATGACACTCGAACTCGACCACGTCGGCATCGGTGACGAGCCGGGTGCCGCGCTGCCCGTCGTCTCCGCCGTCGCCGCTCCCGGGCGCCCCGGGGTCGTCGCCGTCGAGACCGAGCAGTCCCCCGTGCTCGCCTCGCTCGTCGCCGGCGGCCGGATGCGGCCCGACACCGGCCGGCTGCTGCTCGACGGGCACGAGGACGCCGCCGCCGTGCGCCGCACCGTCGCCCTCGTCGACACCCCCGGCATCGCCGAGCCCTTCCCCGTGCTCACCGTGCAGCAGGTCGTGCGCGAGGAGCTCGCCTTCGCCGACCGGCGGCCCAGCCGCGCGCACGTCGACACGGTGCTCGACGAACTCGGCCTCCGCCAGTACGCGGACACCGCCGTGCAGCGCGTGCCGACGGCCGTGCGCGTCCGGCTGCTCGTCGAACTCGCCCTGCTCCGCGACGGCGTGTCCGGCGTCGTCATCACCTCGCCCGAGCGGCACGGCGGCGCCGTCGAGGACTGGTTCACCGTCGTCCGCGACGTCGCCCGGCGCGGCGTCACCGTCGTGCTCGTCACCTCGAAGGCCGCCGCGGCGACCGTCGAGGCCCTGCTCGACACCATCGACGCGACCGACGCGTCCCAGCCCGAGGGTCCCGACGACGCGGCCCTGTCCGACGGAACCGAGCCGGGCCTCCCGTCCGCCCCGTCCGTCACCGCAGAATCCGCAACCGTCCCGACGGAGGCAACCCCGTGACCACCACCTCGCTCGTCCGCGCCGAACTGGCGCGACTCACCGCGACCCCGCTCGCACGACTCGCGTTCATCGCGCTCATGGTCGTGCCGCTGCTCTACGGCGGTGCCTACCTGTGGGCGAACCGCGACCCGTACGCCAAGCTCGACCAGATCCCCGCCGCGATCGTCGACCTCGACGCCGGTGCCACGCTCGACGGCGACCACGTCGACTACGGCACCGACGTCGCGGACGAGGCGATCGACGGCGGCGACTTCAAGTGGACCGAGACGACCGCCGCCGACGCCCGCTCCGGCGTCCGGAACGGCACCTACGACTTCGTCGTGACCATCCCGCACGACTTCTCCGAGCACCTGGTCTCCGCGCAGTCCGACGACCCCACGCAGGCGCAGCTCGTCATGACGACGGCCGACACGAACTCGTACCTGGCGTCGACCATCGCCGAGCAGGCGGGCAAGACCATGCGCACCGCCGTCGCCGAACGGGTCGGCAAGCAGGCCGCGAAGTCCCTGCTCGTCGGCCTCGCCGACGTCCGCGACAGCCTCGGCGACGCCGTCGACGGCGCCGACCAGCTCGCATCCGGCTCGGCGAAGGCGGACACCGGAGCGCACACGCTCGCCGACGGCACCGCGCAGCTCTCCGCCGGAGCAGCCTCGCTCGCCGACGGCACGGCGTCCCTGCCCTCCCAGACCCAGCGCCTCGACAGCGGCGCACAGCAGGTCGCGTCCGGTGCGTCGACCCTGGCGTCCGGACTCGCGAGCGCGCAGCAGCAGACCGCCGCACTGCCCGCGCAGACGCAGCAGCTCAACGCGGGAGCGCAGCAGGTCGCCGCCGGCAACGAGCAGCTCGCCGACACGATCGACTCGTACAGCGCCGACGTCGAGTCGCTCCGGCCCGTCGACGCCGCCACCGTGCTCGCCGACATCACCGACAACCTGCCCGAGGGCGTCGAGCTCACGGAGGAGCAGCAGGCAGCACTGCAGGCGACCGTCACCGACGCCGTCACCCGGGTCAACAGCGCCGGCGCCTCGGCGAAGAGCACCTACGAGACCACGAAGACCTCGGTCGACCGGCTGCGCGACGGCTCCGCGCAGGTCGCGGCCGGCACCTCGTCGCTCGCGTCCGCGGCGCCCACGCTCGCCTCCGGTATCTCCTCGGCCGCGACCGGAGCGTCCACGCTGTCCTCGGGCGCCTCGCAGGTCGCTGCCGGCACGTCGAAGCTGGCCGCGGCCGCTCCCACGCTGTCGTCGGGTGCCGCGTCGCTCGCATCGGGCGCGGCCGCTGCGGACCGAGGCGCCTCGTCGCTCGCCTCGGGCCTGGACGAGCTGAAGAAGGGCTCGGCGAAGCTGGCCCACTCGCTCGACGAGGGCCGCACGAAGATCCCGGCGTCGGACGCCTCGCAGCGGGAGTCGCAGGCCTCGGTCATCTCCGACCCGGTCACCGTCGGGGACGACAACGTCGCCGCCGCGTCGAACTACGGCGCCGGCCTCGCCCCGTTCTTCATCTCGCTGGCGGCCTGGATCGGCATGTACGCGCTGTTCCTCATCCTCAAGCCGATCTCGAAGCGTGCCATCACTGCGGCACGCAAGCCCCTCGCGGTGGTGTTCGGCGGCTGGCTGACCCCGGCACTGCTCGGACTCGTGCAGATGGCGGCGCTGTTCCTGATCGTGCGGTTCGCGCTCGACCTCGACGTCGTGCACGCCGGCGGCACCATCGGCGTCATGGTGCTGGCCTCGGCGACCTTCGCCGCGATCATCATGGCGCTCAACGTGCTGCTCGGATCGGTCGGACAGTTCCTCGGGCTCGTGCTCATGCTCGTGCAGCTCGTCACCGCCGGCGGCACGTTCCCGTGGCAGACCCTGCCGGGGCCGTTGGCGGCGCTGCACTTCGCGCTGCCGATGACGTACTCCGTCGACGCGATCCGGCAGACGATGTACGGCGGGGACCTCGGCGCCGCGTGGTCGGACGCGGGCGTGCTGCTGTGCTGGTTGCTCGGTGCGCTCCTGGTGTCCTTCGTGGTGACGGCGCGGCAGACCCGCTCCCGCACGTTGCGCGACCTGCGCCCGAGCCTGATCGGGTAGGGCGGGGCGGTCGGGCCGCGGACGCGCCGGACGCCGCGGGCTCGCGAGTGAGCAGAAGATGACGAGTGTCTCCGGGCGAGGCGTCGTCTTCTGCTCACTCGGTGCGCGACGCACGCCGGACCCGGGACGTCGTGCACGCGAGCAATGTCCGCAGGTGGTCGATCGCGCCGTTCGTGCTCGTGCTCAGGTCGGACTTGGTCCACCGGACGACCGCCCACCCGAGTCGTTCCATCGCACGGTAGCGGCGGAGGTCTCGACCCCACTGTTCGGCATCGGTCCGGTGGTGGTCGCCCTCGTACTCGACGACGACGCGCTGCTCCGGGTACGCCATGTCGACCCTGCCGACGAAGCGCCCGGCCTCGTCGAACACGTCGACCTGCAGCTCCGGCTCGGGCAGCCCGGCGCGCACGATCGCCAACCGCGCCCGGGTCTCCTGCGGCGAACCGGCGCCCACGCGCACGAGCTCGAGCGCCGCACGCAGCTTCCGTACCCCGCGCCGAGCACCGACCGCAGCGAGCGCGGCGGCGAGGTCGTCCGGCGTCGTCGCACAGCGGCGCTCGGTGACGATCGCGTCGCCGAGCACGACGAGCTGATCGACGTCGAGCACCGTCCCGCACTCGATCCAGAGGGTGGCCGGACTGCTCGCGGGAACCCCGTGACGTGATCGGATCGAGGCGTCTGCAGCCGTCACCCGGTGCCCGACCACACCGGCGCGGCGGGGCTGCGCCTGGGGCAGGATGCTCGTGACGTGCACGGGGTCGTCCACCGACTGCGGGACCGGGAGCCCCCAGAGCACGGCTGCCGACAAGTGGCTGACGAACTGGCCGGGCAGCAGGACCGGACGCAGCGCACGGATGCGCTGCACCGCGTCCGGAGGGTGGTCCCGCTCCCAGCGCACCGAGCGGGTCGGGCGGACGAGGTCCCGACGCTGGAGCCGCGCACGAGGGACACCCGCGCGGTCGGCCGCTCCGACGTCGAACGGTCGCCCCCGGAGTGACGGGGGAAGTGGACGTGGTCGCATGCCGGACACGATCGCGCACCGCGCCCCTGCCCGCGGCACGGCAGCGCCGCGCGTGGACGACGCACCCCGTGCCTCCAGTGTGGAGGACTGGTACCCCACTCCCCCTGCCGCCATCAACACGCCGCCACACACTCCACGCCGCACAACCGAGTGAGCAGAAGACGACGGGTCAGTGTGCAGTACCCATCGTCTTCTGCTCACTCGACGCCGTCGGAGTGCACGGTCGCGCCGCCCGCTACGATCGACGCACGAACCAACGGAGGTCGAAGCGCATCATGGGAGACGGCAAGCCCGCGACCATCTACGACGTCGCCGCGCGCGCCGGGGTGTCGAAGTCCCTCGTCTCCCTGGTGTTGCAGCGGTCCTCGCGGGTGAGCGACCAACGGCGCGAGGCCGTCCTCAAGGCCATCCAGGAGCTCGACTACCGGCCCTCGACGGCGGCGGTCTCGCTCGCGGGCACGCGCAGCCGGACCGTGGGCGTGGTGCTCGACGACTTCCGGAACCAGTGGTTCGTCGACCTGCTCACCGGTCTGCGCGAGTCGCTGCAGGACCAGGGCCACCGGCTCGTCGTCGCCGACCGGTTCCTCAACACGGGGCTCGACGCCTCGCCGGTCGAGGGCTTCCTGTCCATGCGTGTCGAGGGCATCGTCATCGCCGGCGAGCCGGACACCGACCTGGCGATCCCGGCCTCGATGCCGTTGGTGATCGCCGGCGGCCGTGTGTCGATCCCCCGCGCGGACACGGTGGCGAACGACGACCGCGCCGGTGGCGGCATGGCCGCCGAGCACCTGCTCGACCTCGGCCACACGCGGCTCGGCTTCGTCGGCGCACGCTCGGCCGCGTCCGCCGAACGGCGCGCCGGGTTCGAGGCCGCGGCGTCCGGGCGTGCCTCGGTGTGCGTCACGGTCCTGCCGGAGGAGCCCACCGAGGACGCCGGCTCACGCGGTCTGCGCGCGCTGCTCGACGAGCACCCCGACGTCACGGCGGTCTTCGCGGCGAACGACGTCATGGCGCTCGGCGCGATGTCCGAGCTGGCGGAGCGGGGCCTCCGCGTCCCCGAGGACGTCTCGGTCATCGGCTACGACGACACCCCGGTCGCGGCGACGCGCTACGTGGGACTCACGAGCATCGACGACCGCAGCGTCGAGATCGGCCGCGGTGCCGGTGAACGGCTGCTCGCGCGGATCGCCGACCCCACGGTGGCCGCCACCGAGGTCCTCGTCGAGCCCCGGCTCGTCGCGCGCCGCACCACTGCGCCGCGCTGACCCGGGGGCCTTCGGCGCGCAGCGTGGTGCACTCCGCGCGGCACCCAGTGAGCAGAAGACGTCGGGTCCACCCATCCGACCCGACGTCTTCTGCTCACTCGACGCCCGCGCGGCACCGCGCGGCACCGCGCGACGCGGCCCGCCGCCGAACCACGGCCTCCGCCCCGCCCTACGGCGCCAGCAACCCCAGCAACCGCGCCTGCTCGACGGCGTCGCGCCGGGACGACACCCCGAGCTTCCGGTAGACGCTGCGGACCTGCGTCTTCACCGTGTTCACCGACACGTGCAGCTCCGCCGCGATCCCGGGCACGCTGTGCGGGGCGGCCAGCAGTGCGAGCACCACGGACTCCCGCTCGGACAGCACCACCGACACGTCGGGTCCGGGCATCACCGAGGACAGGGACGACACCGAGGCGAACAGCGCCCGCGCCCGGGCATCGTCGGCGACCTCGAGCAGCTGCAGGACGTCGTCGCGGGGCGGGGTGAGCAGCTCCGCGCGCATGCCGTGCCGGTCGAACATGTCGACGGCCTCGCAGAAGGACGCGACCGCGCCGTGCACGTCCCCGGTCCGCCGCAGCGCCACCGCGCGGAGCAGCACGAGCAGTGCGGTCGTCCGCGCCTCGTACCGGCCGCCCTGCGCGAAGACGGCGGTGACGAGGTCGAGGGCACGCTGCGGCTCGTTGCGGGCGAGCGCGAGACCGACGTGCTCCGCGGCGTTCCAGCCCTGGACGGGGCCGAGGGCCTCGAGGCCTCGCTCCGCCTGCGGCAGCTGTCCGGCGGCGAGCTGCAGCCGCACGCGCGCCCGTCCGAGCAGCCGGGCGCCGACCCCGCCCGCGACCGCCCGCATCCGGTAGCGCTGCGCCTCGGCGTCGAGCGCGGCGAGCTGGTCGGCCGGCGGCACGCGTCCGGCGATGGTCGTGGCGCGCGCCCGCAGGGTGAGGACGAGGGGCCAGTGCTCGAACGCCCCGAAGAGCGGGTCGACGCGGTGCAGCAGCGCGAGGACGGTGGCGGTGTCGCCGTCCTCGAGCGCGACGACGGCGCTCGCCAGTGCGCCGGTGGGCAGGTCGAGCACGCCGTCGACCGAGAGCAGTCGCCGGGCGACGTCGACCTCGCCGGCCAGGGCGTGCACGAGCGCGGTGAGGCCGTCGGCGGCGGCGCGTTGCAGTGCTCCGTCCGGCCCGTCGGTCGGCTCGACGTGCACCAGGGTCGCGAGCGCCGTCTCGACGTCCCCCGCGGTCAGCGCGGTGGCGGCGAGCTGTTGCAGGACGAACGGGAGGCGCGGTGCCAGTCGGTCGCCGGCCGCCGCGTCGAGCGCGGCGAGGCGTTCGCGGACCGCGTCCGCCGCGCGTTGCGCGCCGGCGTCGTCGCCGGTGATGCGACGGGACTGCATCTCGATCGCGGCGAGGAAGACCGCCTCGGCCGGGTGGGCGGTCCCGATGACGGCGGCGACGGAGGGCACGACGGCTGCGTTCACCCGGGACGCCCGTGCGTGGTGCCGGTCGGCGGTGGACTCGGCGCGCGCGATGGCGGCGAGGACGACGGGGTACCGGGCCGCCCGACGGGGTCGGACCGGGTCGAGCAGCCGCGCGATGGTCGGCGCTCCGGGACCGGTCAGCCGGGTCCACGCGGTCGTCAGCACGTCGGAGAGCAGCTCGAGGTCGTCGAGCTGCACGGCGGCGTCCACGGCGGTGACGGTGTCGTCGTGGGTGATCGCCCAGGCCGCTGCCCGTCGTGCCACCTCGCGCTGCCGGTCGGGGTCGCGTGCGGCGCCGGCGGCCCGGAGTGCGCCGGCGGTGGCGTCGAACCAGGTGAAGCCCTGCCCGCGGACGGTGCCGAGTCCAGCAGCCGCGGCCGCGCGGCACACCGCGACGGGGTCGACCGACGGGTCGTCCGCGAGCTCCGCGAGGAACGCGACGGGCGCCGACCGGACGACGGCGGCGCGTTCGGCGAAGCTCCGCAGCGCGGGGTCCTCGACGGTGCCGATCCAGTCGGCCGTGGCGGTGTCGACGGCAGCGTGGAAGCGGCTGCCGAGGTCGACGGGCGGACGGTCCTCGGCGGCGACCGCGGCGGCCGCGGCGGCGAGCACGCCCACCAGCCCGCCGACGCCGTCGACGGTGCGTGCGACGACGACCGGGGCGACGACGACGCCGACGCTCCGCCCGAGCAGGGTCGCGGCCTCGGTGGCGTCGAAGGCGAGGTCCGCGCCGTCGAGGACGACCGCGTGGGTGTCCGCGGCGATCCGGTCGAGCGTCGGGCCCGCCCCGCCGGCCAGGACCACGGGGACGTCGGTGGCACGGGCGAGGAGCGCGTGGAGGCCCTCGGCGCCGAACAGGTGCGCGTCGTCGACCACCAGGACGGCGTCGTCGTCCTGGTCGCCGGGTGTCAGCCCGGTCACGACGGTCCGCTCGGTCTCCGATGCCCAGTGCCGGACCAGGGTGGTGACGCCGGACCGTGGCGGGCCGGCGACCACGACGGGTCGACCGGTCTGCAGCGCGCTCTCGATCCTGGCGAGCAGCCGTGGTCGCTCGACCCGGTGTCGCGGCGTGCCTCGGACACCGCTCACGTGAGCGGTGTCCGAGGGGCGGTGCAGCGGTGGCACGGTCCGGGCCGGGCCGGTCTCAGGCTGCGAACCGCTCCACGCGCAGCACGCAGGACAGTCCGCTCTCCGACGTGCCGATGGTGGTGGACCAGTCGTCCGAGGCGCCGGCGGCGACGCTGTCGACGTCGACCTCCTTGACGGCCCGGGTGTCGGACTGGCCCTTGAGCAGCGAGACGTAGATGCGGTAGCCCTGCGCGCTCTTCGCGGGGTTCTCCACCGTGCCCTCGACGGCCCACTCCGAGCCGGACTTCTTGCACGAGCTGACCTGGACGTCCTTCAGGGCGCCGACGTACTCGCCGTCGCCGCCCGCCGGGGTGTCGACGTCGGTGATCGCCGGACGCTCGGTGGCGGTCGCCCGCGCGGTCGCCGTCCCGGAGGCCTTCCCGTCCGGCCCGTCGCCGCCGGAGCAGCCGGCCAGGCCGATGCCGAGCGCGGCGGCGCCGGCGATCGCGAGCAGGCGGACGGGCAGGGAGCGCGTGGGGCGCAGGGTCATCGGTGTTCCTTCCGGGTGCGGCGGCGGCTCCCGAGGGCCGCCGTTGCGATGCCGAGCGCCAGCAGGAGTGCGGCGACGGCGATGGCCGGGACGGGGTCGGAACCGGTGAACGCGAGGGCGGGGACCCCAGCGGCCGGGTGGACCTCGATCCGGACGGTGTCGGGCGCGGACACGATCGGGCCGTCACCGGGCAGGGCCCCGGGCTGCGGCGTCCCGATCGCCGTCGCGCTGTTCTCGACGCTACCGGACGCGCCGTCGGCACGGCTGATCGTGTACGTCGCGGTGGCGGTGACGCGCTCCCCCGGTGCGAGGGTGCCCGGCGTGCCCGGCCAGTCGCCGTACACGACGTCCGACAGCCCGGGCATCCGGTCGTCCACGCGCACGTCGTGCAGCGTGACGGTGCCCGTGTTGACGAGGGTGAAGCCGTAGACCAGCTGCTGGCCCACCCGCCCGTCGGTGCCCTCGGCGTACTGCACGGTCTTCGTGACCGTCAGTCCGCCCACGCCGTCGCCGGGGGTCGGCGGGGTCGGCGGCGTCGTGCCGGTCGGCGCGGTCGGGGTGATCGCGGTCGAGGGGTCGCTGCCGACGACGACCCCACCGGGGCCGGTGCCGCCGGCGGTGGCGGTGTTCACGACGGAGCCGGCGTCGACGTCCGCCTGGGTCACGGTGTACTGCGCGGTGCCGGTGGTCTGCTCGCCGGGTGCGAGCACGCCGGCGGTGCCGGGCCACTCCCACGTGACGGTGGACAGGCCGGCCATCGGGTCGTCGAGCCGGACGTCCGTCAGGGTCGTGTCGCCGTCGTTCGTGACGGTGAACGTGTACCCGACCCGCTCGCCGGCCGTCGCCGCGGTGCCGGCCGGCAGCGTGCTGCGCTTGTCGAGCGTCAGGTGCGGACCGGACGGCGGCGTCGAGGTCGCCTCGGTCGGCACGGTGGCCGCGCCGCCTGCGGAGGTGCCGGCACCGTCCGGTGCGGTGCCGGTCGCGCGGGCGGTGTTCACGACCCCGCCGGCGTCGACGTCACCGCGGGTGACGACCGAGGTGCCGGTCACGCGGACGGTGTCGCCCGGGGCCAGGGTCCCGGCCTGCCCCGGCCAGGTGGTGCCGGTGGTGGTGAAGCCGGCGAGCTCGTCGGAGACGGTCACGTCGGTGAGCGTCACGGTGCCGGTGTTCGTCGCCTCGACCGCCCAGCGGACCTCGGCGCCGAGGACGGCCGAGCCGGTCGCCTCGCCGCGCTTCGCGACCGTGAGCCCCGGGGTGCCGGTGACCGGGGTCGTGCCGGCGTCCTCGTCGCGGACGACGGTGCCGTCGGGCGCGGTGCCCGTGGTGGTCGCCGTGCTGGTGACCGCGCCCCGGTCGACGTCCGCCTGGGTCAGGGTGTACACCGCGGTGGCCGTCGCGACCTGCCCGGGGCGGAGGACACCCGGTTCGCCCGGCCACGTGACCGTGACGCGTCCGAGGCCCGGCTGCCCGTCGGCGACGGTGACGCCGCGCAGGGTGGCGGCGCCGGTGTTCGTCACCGTGAAGGCGTACTCCACGCGGTCACCGGCACGACCGGCTGCGCCCTCGGCGAGCTGCTGCCGCTTCTCGATGGTGATGCCGGCGGTCGCCGAGCCGAGCGGCACGGTCGTGCTGCCGGTCGCGGTCACGGGGTCGCCGGTCGGCGGGTTCGCCGTCGTCGTGGCGGTGTTCACCACGCTGCCCGCGTCGACGTCGTCCTGGGTGACGGTGTACCGCGCCGTGCCGGTGACGGTCTCGCCGGGGGCGAGCGTGCCGTCGGAGCCGTCGGGCAGGGTCAGCGCGCCGAGCCCGGGCAGCGGGTCGGTGACCGTCAGGTCGCGGACCGTCGTCGTGCCGGTGTTCCGGACGGTGACGCGGTAGTCCACGACGTCGCCGACCGCACCGGTCGCGCCGTCGGCGAGGGCACCGGACTTCGTCAGGGCGAGCTCCGGCGCGCCGGGCAGCACGAGCGTCGCGCCGGCGTCGGCCCGCACGGGGTCGCCGGTGGGCGGCGCGCCGCTCGTGGTCGCCGTCCCGCCGACCGACCCGCGGTCGACGTCGGCCTGCGTCAGGGTCACCGTCGCGGTGGCGGTGACGACCTGCCCGGGTGCGAGCGTGCCGGCGGTGCCCGGCCAGTCGTACGTCGGGTTCCCGACACCCGCCTGGGCGTCCTGCAGCGCGACGCCGGTGAGCGTCGACGTCCCGGTGTTCGTCACCTGGTAGGTGATCGTCACGACGTCCCCGGCCCGCGGCGCGGCGTCGCCGTCCGGCAGCGCGGCCGTCTTCGTGATGCCGATGCGTGCCGCTGCGGGGCCGGTCTCGACGGTCGCGGAGGCGTCCGCGGTGACGACGGAGCCGTCGGGCGCCGTGGCGGTGGCCGTCGAGGGGTTGACGACCCGTCCGGCGTCGAACTGCGCCTGCGTCACGACCGAGGTCGTGGTCGCCGTGACGGACTGTCCCGGCGCGAGCTCGCCGGTGGCGCCCGGCCAGGTCCCGAAGGCCGCGGTGTCGCCGAGCTGCTGCTCGAGCGCGGTGCGGTCGAGCGTGACGGATCCGCTGTTCGTGACGACGTACGTCCAGCGGACGGTGTCGCCGACGGCGCCGGTGGCGCCGGGCGCGAGCGTCCCCTGCTCGGTCAGCGTGAGGGCCGGCGCCGCGGGGATGCGGACCGTCGCCGAGTCGGTCGCGGTGACGGTCGCGCCGCCGGGTCCGGTCCCCGTCGCGGTCGCGGTGGAGGCCTGGGTCCCCCGGTCGACGTCGGCCTGCGTCAGGGCCGTGGTCGCCGTGGCACGTGCGGACTCGCCGGGTGCGAGCACGCCGGCGCGTCCCGGCCAGGTGACCGCGATCGCCGAGGTGCCGGGGCGCGCGTCGGCGAGGGCGACCCCGGTCAGCGTCGCGGTGCCGGTGTTCGTGACGACGTAGCCGAACTCGACGGTGTCGCCGGTACGTCCGGTCGACCCGTCGGCCAGGCGGGCCGTCTTCACGACGTCGACCTGCTGGGTCGAGGTCCGCAGTGCGACCGTCGCGCTGTCCTCCTGGGCACCGGGGTCGGTGACACCCGCGGGCACCCGGGCGTCGGCGGTCGCACGGTTGACCACGCTGCCGGCGTCGACGTCGGTCTGCGTGACGGCGGACCGGGCCGTGGCGGTGACCGACTGCCCGGGGCGCAGCGTGCCGGCGGTGCCGTTCGGCCACGTCGCGACGACGGGCGCGGTGACGCCGGGCAGGTCGTCGCCGACGACCACGTCGGTCAGCGTGACCGTGCCGGTGTTCGTGACGCGGTACGTCCAGTCGATGCGGTCGCCGAGCACACCGGCGGCCCCGTCGGCCAGGGCGCCGGACTTGGCGATCGTCCACGAGCCGGTGCGGACCGTGTCGACCGCTCCGGTCGCGGTCGCCGTGACGACCTCGCCGGACGGCACGGTGCCGGTCGTCGTCGCGGTGCTGCTGATCGAGCCGCGGTCGACGTCGGCCTGGGTGAGCGTGTACGTCGCCGTGGCGGTGACGGCCTGCCCCGGCGCGAGCGTGCCGACGGCGCCGGGCCACGAGCCGTACGACACGGTGCCGAGCCCGGACTGGTCGTCGTCGAGGGTGACGCCGGTCAGGGTGCGGTTGCCGGGGTTCGCGATCGTCCAGGTGAAGGTGACCGTGTCACCCGCGACGCCGGTGCCGGAGGTCACGCGCTCGTCCTTCACGAGTGCGATCCCGTCGGCGGGCACGGCGGTGCGGAGCGTGGTGCCGTCGGTCGCGGTGACGGGCGCGCCGGTCGGCGGGCTCGCCCAGAGCACGGCCTGGTTGACGATGCTGCCGGCGTCGACGTCGGCCTGGGTGACCGTGTACTCGGCGGTCGCGGTGACGACGGCACCGGGCGCGAGCGTGCCCGCGGCGGCCGGCCAGTCGGCGGTGAAGGCGGACAGCCCGGCGAGGCGGTCGGTCACGGTCACGTCGCGCAGGGTCACCGAGCCGGTGTTCTCCGCGCGGACGGCGTACCGCACGGTGTCCCCGACGCGGCCGGTGCCGCCGTCGGTGTACGCGGCGGTCTTCGAGAACGCGACGCGGGGTGCGGGTGCGATCGTGACGGCCCGGGTGTCGGTGGCGCGCACGTCCGTGCCGCCCGGCGCGGTGCCCGTCGCGGTGACGGTGCTGCGCAGGACGCCGGCGTCGACCTCGGCCTGGGTGAGCACGTGCGAGGCCGTCGCGGTGACGGTCTGGCCCGGTGCGAGCCGGCCCTCGGTGGTCGGCCAGTCGCCGAAGACGACGGCGGACACGGCGGTCTGGTCGTCGACGGCGCCGATGCCGGTCAGGGTGACGTTGCCCGAGTTCGTGACCTCGTAGCGGTACTCGACCCGGTCACCGGCGCGGCCGGTCGCGCCGTCGGCGAGGACGGCGGTCTTGACGACGCCGATGCGCGGTCCGGACGCGGCGGTCTCGACGGTGGTGCCGTCGGTCCCGGTGACGTCGGAGCCGTCGGGCGCACGTCCGACCACGGTCGCGGTGTTCGCCACGGAGCCGGCGTCGACGTCGGACTGGCGGATCGTGTAGGTCGCCTCGGCCGTGACGGTCTGGCCGGGCGCGAGCACGCCGACCGAACCGGGCCAGTCGCTCACCGTCGGGTCGCTCAGCCCGGCGAGGCGGTCGCGGAAGTCGAGGAGCTCGACCGTCACGTTGCCGGTGTTCGTCGCGCTGAAGGTGTAGCGGATGCCCTCGCCGGCGGCGCCGGTGGCGCCGGGCGCGAGCCGTCCCTGCTTGTCGAGGGACAGCCCGGGAGCCGCGGCGAGGTCGACGCCGGCGGTGTCGGTGGCGCGCACCGTGCCTCCCGTCGGGGCGACGCCGGAGACGGTGGCGGCGCTCTCGACGCGAGCCGCGTCGACGTCCGCCTGGGTGAGCACGTACGTGGCCGTGGCGGTCACGGACTGACCGGGGGCCAGGCGACCGGCGGTGCCGGACGGCCAGGTGCCGTACGCGACCGACGTGACGCCGATCTGCGCGTCGGTGACCGTGACGCCGGTGAGCGTCTGGTTGCCGCGGTTCGTCAGCGTGTAGTCGAGGCGGACGGTGTCGCCGGCTGCCGGGGTGCCGGTGCCGGTCAGGCGTTCGGTCTTGGTGATCCCGATCGCCGGGGCGCCGTCCGACGTGCGGACGGTGGTGCTGTCCGTGGCCGTGACGTCGTCCCCACGGGCCGGCGTCGCGGTCGCGGTGGCGCCGTTGACGATGCTGCCGGCGTCGACGTCGGCCTGCGTCACGGTGTACGCGGCGCGGGCGACGAGGGACTGCCCGGGGGCGAGCGAGCCGTCGCCGTCCGGCCCGGCCTCGACGGTGACGGGTCCGAGGCCGGCGAGCCGGTCCGCGACCCGCACGCCGTCGACGGTGACCTGACCGGTGTTGACGACTGTGAAGGTGTAGTCGACGGTGTCGCCGACCCGACCGGTCCCGCCGTCCCGGAACGCGGCGCGCTTCGTGAGCGACACCGCGGCCGGCGCGGTGAGCGCGACCGTCCCCTGGGCGCTGTCGGTGACCTCGGTGCCGCGCGGGCTGGTGCCCGTCGCGGTCGCGGTGCTGCCGACGGTGCCGCGGTCCACGTCCGCCTGGGTCAGCGTGTACGTGGCGGTCGCGGTGACGGTCTGCCCGGGCGCGAGGGTGCCGACGCCGGACGGCCAGGTGCCGAACTCGATGTCGGACAGGCGCGCCTGGGCGTCCGTCAGCGCGACGCCGGACAGCGTCGCCGTGCCGGTGTTCGTGATCGTGTACCCGAGGCGCACGGTGTCGCCGGCCACACCGGTGGCGTCGTCGACGAGGCGCTCGGTCTTGTCGAGGCGGATGCCGGGGGCGGCCGCCGCCAGGGCGACGGTCGCCGCGTCGGACGCCGTGACGGTGTCGCCCGACGGCGTGCTGCCGGTGACGGTGGCGTCGTTGAGCACGCTGCCCGCGTCGACGTCGGCCTGGGTGACGCGGTACGTCGCGGTGCCGGTGACGGTGTCGCCCGGCTCGAGCCGCCCGGCGGCGCCGGACCAGTCGTCGATCGTGACGGCGGAGACGCCGGAGAGCACGTCGGCGACGCCGACGCCGGAGAGCGTCACGTTCCCGGTGTTGGTGACGCGGAAGCCGTAGCGGACGGTGTCGCCGACCGCGCCGGTCGCGCCGCCGAGGGTGCCGGTCTTGTCGACCGACAGGGCGCCCCGCGGGGTCACCGTGACGCCGGCGTCGTCGGAGGCCGCGACCGTCGCGCCCCGGGGCGGGACGCCGGTGGCGGTCGCGGTGCTCGCGACCCCGCCACGGTCGACGTCCTGCTGGGTGAGCGTGTACGTGGCGTGCGCGACGACCGACTGCCCCGGTGCCAGGCGGCCGGCGGTGCCGGAGGGCCAGGCGTCGAAGCGCACGGCGGAGACGCCGGGCTGGCCGTCGGCGACGGCGACGTCGGTCAGCGTCACGTCGCCGCGGTTCGTCACCGTGACGGTGAGCTCCACGGTGTCGCCGGTCGCACCGGTGGCGCCGTCGGCCAGCGCCTCGGACTTCTGCACCGCGATCGCGGGCGCGCCGGGTGTCGTGACGACCGTCCGGGTGCCCGAACCGGACGTGGTGGTGCCGGCGGGCGTGGTGCCCGTCGTGGTGGCGGTGTTCGCGACCGACCCGGCGTCGACGTCGTCCTGCGTGACGGTGCGGTCCGCGGTGACGACGACGGCCTGTCCCGGCGCGAGCGTGCCCGCCGTGGCGTTCGGCCAGGTGGTGGTCGGGGTGCCGAGGCCCCGGAGCGGGTCGGACACCGTGACGTCGGTGAGCGTGGTCTGCCCGGAGTTCGTCGCGGTGACGGTGTAGCGGACGACGTCCCCGGCGCGGACGGCGCCGATGCTGCCGCCGCCGACGGTCGCGGCGGTCTTCCGGGTGGCGATGCCCGAGGTCGGCGCGAGCGTCACGGAGCCGTCGTCGGTGGCGCTGACGGCCTCGCCGCTGCGCCGGTCGGTCGCCGTGGTCGTGGCGACGCTGGTGAGCGCGACGCCGTCCGCGGTGTCCGCCGCGGCCCGGTCGACGTCGGCCTGGGTCAGGCGGTACGTCGCCGTGGCGGTGACGGACTGCCCGGGTGCGAGGGACCCGGTGGTGCCGGACGGCCACGCACCGTAGGCGATCGCGCCGAGGCCCGGCTGGGCGTCCGTCAGCGCGACGCCGGTCAGGGTCGTGGTGCCGGCGTTCGTGATCGTGTACCCGAACCGGACGGTGTCGCCCGCGACCCCGACGGCGCCGTCGGCCAGCGCCTCGGTCTTGTCGAGCGTGATCGTCGGGGCCGAGGCGTCCACCCCGGTGGTGCTCGTCGTCGTCCGCGTGATCGCGGAGCCGGTCGGCGGGCTCGCGATCGCGTTCGCGCTGTTGAGCACGCTGCCGGCGTCGACGTCGGCCTGGCTGATCGTGTACGCGGCGGTGGCCGTGGCGACCTGGCCCGGCGGCACGACCCCCGGGGCCGCGGGGTCGGGCCAGCGGTACTCGAGCACGCCGACGCCCTGCAGCTGGTCCGTCATCTGGAGCAGGTCCAGCGTCGTGTTGCCGGTGTTCCGCGCGGTGAGCGTGAACGTCAGGCGGTCGCCGACACCGGCCGTGCTGCCCGCGGGGACGCCGCTCTTCGAGAAGTCGAACGTGTTCACCTGGGTGACGGGCACCGTGCGGTAGCTCGTCGCGGTGACGGCCGCACCGGTCGGCGGGGTGCCGGTGGTGCGCGCCGGGCTCGTGACGTAGCCGGCGTCGATGTCGGCCTGCGTCAGCGTGTGCACCGCGGTGGCGGTGACGGTCTGGCCGGGTTCGAGGCGGTTCGCGGTGCCGGAGGGCCAGGTGCTGTAGCGGACGGAGCCCGCGTCGGCGCCGTCGTCCGTGACGGTGACGCCGGTCAGCGAGAAGTCGCCGGTGTTCGTCACCGTGTACCCGAGGAGCACCGGGTCGCCGGGCTGCGGCGTGCCGGTCCCGGGGACGGAGGCCTGCTTGACGATGCCGATCGCCGCCGTGTTGTCCGCCGCGGTGGCGATGGTCACGGTGGCGTCGCGGCTCGTGGACGCGCCACCGGGCGTGGTGCCGGCGACGGTCGCGGTGTTCGTGATGCTGCCGGCGTCCACGTCGGTCTGGGTCACGGTGTAGCGCGCGGTCGCCCGGACGCGTTCGCCGGGGGCCAGGGAGCCGGTGCTGCCGCCGGACCACTCGAGGTCGCGCAGCGCGGGGGTCCCGTCGATCGGGGTCGCGGTGGCGAGGCCGACGAGCTGGTCCCGCAGCGTCAGGTCGGTCAGGGTGACCGAGCCGGTGTTCGTGGCGAGGAACGAGAACACCACGGTGTCTCCGACGCGGCCGCTCTCGACGGCGCCGGCGGCGTTCGTGTCGTAGCGTGCGGTCTTCGTCAGCGCGACGGCCGGCTGCGGCGTGATCGTCACGCCGTCGGTGGCGGACGCGGTCACGCGGGTGCCGGCGGGCGTGGTGCCGAACGCCGTCGCCGCGGAGCGGATGCCGCCCGCGTCGACGTCGGACTGGCTGAGCGAGTAGGTGGCCGTGGCGGTGGCCGAACGGCCCGGTGCCAGGGTGATGGTCGTGTCGCCGTCGGCGAAGACGACGCTCGAGACACCGCGCTGCGCGTCCTGCACGCCGACGACGGTGAGCGTGACGTTGCCGGTGTTCGTGACGACGTAGCGCATGTCGACCTGCTCGCCGGCGACGGCGGCGCGGGTCGTCGAGCCGTCGGCGTCGAAGGTCTCGACCTTGCTGATGCCGAGGCCGGGCGCCGCGTCCGAGGTGCGCACGGTGGCGGCGGAGGTGGCGGTGACGGTCGCCGGGTCGGTGCCGGAGGGCGCGGTCCCGGTGACGGAGGAGGTGTCCACCAGGGACCCGGCGTCGACGTCGGCCTGGGTGACGGTGGAGGTGCTGGTCGCGGTGAGGGTCTCACCCGGGGCCAGGGTGTTCGGCGCGTTCGGCCACGCGTAGGTGACGGTGCCGCCGAGGGCGTGCACGACCTCGGGGACCGTCAGCGTCACGGTGCCGGTGTTCGTCGCCTGGTACGTCCAGGTGACGACGGAGCCGACGCCGCCGTTGCCACTCGTCACGGAACCGGTCTCGGTCAGCGCGACCCCGGGCGTGCGCTTCGGCACGACCGAGCCGGTGTCGGTGGCGCGGACCGTCACGCCGCCGGGCGAGACGCCCGTCGTGGTGGCGTCGCTCGCGACCCGGCCGCGGTCGACGTCCGCCTGGGTGAGCGTGTACGTCGCCGTCGCCGTGACGGACTGGCCGACGGCGAGCGTGCCGGCGGTGCCGGACGGCCAGGTGCCGAACGCGAACGCCGAGTGCCCGGACTGGTCGTCCGTGAGCGTCACGTTCGTCAGGGTCTGGTTGCCCGTGTTCGTGATCGTGTAGCCGAGCCGCACGGTGTCACCGGCGACGCCGGTCGCACTGGTGGCGAGGCGCTCGGTCTTCGCCAGCGTGATCGCCGGGGCCCCGGAGGCCGGGGTCACGGTGGCCGAACCGGTCGCGCGGACCGTGCCGCCGCCCGGCGTGGTCGCCGCCGAGGACGCGGTGTTCACGATGCTGCCCGCGTCGACGTCCGCCTGGGTGATCGTGTAGGTCGCGGTGCCGCGGACCGTCTGCCCCGGGGCGAGGGTGCCCGCGGTGCCGGACGGCCAGGTGCCGTAGGTGATCCCGGACAGCCCGGACAGCGGGTCGGTGACGCCGACGCCGCCGAGGGTCGTCGTGCCCGTGTTCGACACGTCGAAGCGGTAGGTCACGGTGTCGCCGACCCGACCGGTGCCGCCGACGACGGCGCTCTTCGCCACGGCGATGCCGGGTGCGGGCGCGATGGTCTGCGCGGCGGTCGCGGGGGTGCTCACCGCGGTGCCCTGCGGGTTCGTGCCGGAGACGGTGGCGCGGTTCGCGACCGTGCCGGCGTCGACGTCGGCCTGCGTCAGCGTGTAGGACGCGGTCGCGGTCACGGTCTGCCCGGGGGCGAGGCGCCCCGCCGTGCCCGGCCACTGGTACGTCAGCGCGCCGAGGCCCGCGTGCGGGTCGGTGATCGTGACACCGGTGAGCGTCTGGTTGCCGGCGTTCGTCGCGCGGAAGGAGTAGTCCAGGGTGTCGCCGGCGCGGCCGCTGTACCCCGCGCCGGTGGCGACGGCCTTGGTGAACGTCAGCGCCGGGTTGCCGGCGAGCGGCACGGTCCCGGAGCCCTGGGCGGTCGCGGTCGTCGTGCCCGACGGACCGGTGCCGGTCGCGGTGGCGGTGTTCGTGACCGAACCGGCGTCGAGGTCGGCCTGGGTGACGGTGCCGGTCGCCGTCGCGGTGACCGTCTGGCCCGGCGCCAGGGTCCCGGCGGTGCCGGAGGGCCAGGTGCCGTAGGTGAGCGCGGAGAGCCCGGCGAGCGAGTCGGTCGCGCCGACGCCGGTGAGCGTCGTGTTGCCGGTGTTCGTGATCCGCAGCGTCCAGGTCGCGGTGTCGCCCGCGGTGCCGGTCGAACCGGCGGCGAGCGCTCCCGACTTGGCGACGCTGACGGCGACGGTGCGGTCCACCGACACCGTGGCCGCTGCGGCCTGGCTGACGGCGGTGCCGCGGGGCGTCGTGCCGGCGACCGTCGCGGTGTTGCGGACGGTGCCCGCGTCGACCTGCGCCTGGGTGAGCGTCGAGGTGGCCGACGCGGTCACGGTCTGTCCCGGTGCCAGGCGCCCGGTGGCCCCCGGCCAGGTGTACGTGACGGTGGAGATCCCGGCGAGCTGGTCCGTGATCGTGACGCCGGTGAGCGTGACGTTGCCGGTGTTGCGGGCCGTGAAGGTCCAGTTCACCGTGCCGCCGGCCGCGGGGGTGCCGGAGCCGGCGAGGGTGCCGGTCTTCGCGAACGACAGGGTGCCGTTCGACGGGACCTGGAGCGTGTTCGGCGAACTCGCGGTGATCGTCGTCGTGGCGGGCGTGCGGGCCGACACCTGTGCAGTGTTCACCACGCTGCCGGCGTCGACGTCGGCCTGGGTGAGCGTGTAGCGCGCCGTCGCGGTGACGGTCTGCCCGGGGGCGAGCGTGCCGGCGGTGCCGGACGCCCACGTGCCGTAGGTGACGGTCGAGACGCCGGCGAGGGCGTCGCTGATCGTCACCGCGGTGAGGGTCTGGTTGCCGGTGTTCCGGGCCGTGAACGTGTAGTCGACGGTGTCGCCCGCGGCGCCGGTCGCACCGGCGGCCAGCGCACCGGTCTTCGACACGGTGATGCCGGGTGCCGACGGCACCGTGGTGCGGGCGGTCGCGGCGTTCGTCGCGGTCGAGCCGTCCGGTGCGGTGCCGCGCGCGGTCGCGGTGTTCTGCACGGAACCGGCGTCGACGTCCTTCTGGGTGAGCGCGTAGGTCGCCGTCGCGGTGGCGGTCTGCCCCGGCGTCAGGCGGCCGCTCGTGCCCGGCCACGAGTACGTGAGCGCGGACAGCCCGGCGAGCGGGTCGCTCACGGCGACGCCGGTGAGCGTCGTGTTGCCGGCGTTCCGGACCGTGAACGTGTACGTGACGGTGTCACCGACGGCGCCGGTCGCCCCGGAGGCGAGCGCGCCGGTCTTCGTGATCGCGATGCCGGGGGCGCGCGAGAGCGACACCGCCGCGGTCGTCGTCGACGACGCGGACTGGCCGGTGCCGTCGGCACGCGTGTTGCCCGCCGCGGTGGCGGTGTTCACGATGCTGCCGGCGTCGACGTCGGCCTGGGTGAGGGTCGAGGTCGCGGTGGCGGTGACCGTCTGGTTCGGGTCGAGCCGTCCGGCGGCGCCCGGCCACGCGTAGGTGCGGGCCGAGATGCCGGCGAGCTCGTCGGCGATCGCGACGCCGTACAGCGTGGTGTTGCCGGTGTTCGTCGCGCTGAACTGCCAGTTCACGGTGTCGCCGACCTTGCCGGTGGCGCCGCTCGCGAGCGAGCCGGTCTTCGTCAGCGCGATCTTCTGCGCCGAGGCGATGTCGACGGTCTTCGTCGTCTGGCCGCTCGTCACGGTGGTGCCGGAGGGGTTCGTCCCGGAGGCGGTGGCGGTGTTCGTGATCGAGCCGGCGTCGACCTGCGCCTGCGTCAACGTCGACGTGGCGGTGGCGGTGACGGACTGCCCGGGAGCGAGGCGACCGGTCGTGCCGGAGGCCCAGGTGCCGTAGGCGATCGTCGAGATCCCGGGGAGCGGGTCGGCGATCGTCACCCCGGTCAGCGTGCGGTTGCCGCCGTTGGTCACCGTGAAGGTCCAGTTCACGGTGTCCCCGGCCCGTCCGGTCGCGCCGGACGCCAGGCTCCCGTTCTTGACGACGGTCAGACTGGAGGCATCGGTCACCGACACGGTCGCCGTCGCGTCCGGCGCGGTGACGGTCCCGCCCGACGCGCCGCGGCCGGAGGCCCCGGCGGTGTTCACGACGCTGCCCGCGTCGACGTCGGTCTGGGTGAGCGTGTACGTGGCGGCGGCCGTCACGGACTGCCCGGGCGCGAGCGTGCCGGTCGTGCCCGAGGGCCACGTGCCGTACGTCAGCGCGGAGACGCCGCTCAGCCGGTCGGTGATCGACGCGGTGGTGACCGTCTGGTTGCCGGTGTTCGTCAGGCGGAAGGACCAGTTCACGGTGTCGCCGGCACGGCCGGTCGACCCGGACGCCAGGGCGCCGGACTTCGTCAGCGCGAGCGCGTTGGCGGCGGGCACGGCGACGGTCGCGGTGGCGGTCGGGGCGGAGACGGTGCTGCCCGAGGCGCTGCGGCCGGAGGCGGTCGCGGGGTTCGTCACGGAGCCGGCGTCCACCTGGGCCTGCGTCAGCGTCGACGTGGCGGTGGCGGTCACCGACTGCCCCGGCGCGAGCCGACCGGTCGTCCCGGAGGGCCAGGTGCCGTAGGAGATCGCGGAGACGCCGGCGAGCTGGTCGGAGATCGTGGCACCGGTGACGGTCTGCGCGCCGGTGTTCGTCAGGCGGAAGGACCAGTTCACGGTGTCGCCGGCACGACCGGTCGACCCGGACGCCAGGGCACCGGACTTGGTGAGCGCGAGGGTGTTCGCGGCGGTGAGCGGCTGCGTGCGGGACGCCGAGGCGGTCGGGCGCGGGCCGCCGTCGGGGTCGGTGCCGGTGACGGTCGCCGTGTTCGCGACGGAACCGGCGTCGACGTCGTTCTGGGTGAGCGTGTAGGTCGCCGTGGCGGTGACGGCCTGGCCGGGCTGCAGCGTCCCGCTCGTGCCCGACGGCCAGGTGCCGTACGTCAGCGCGGAGAGCCCGGAGAGCGGGTCGGTGATCGCGACGCCGGTCAGCGGGCCGGTGCCGTTGTTCGTGGCGGTGAACGAGTAGTTCACGGTGTCGCCGGCTTTGCCGGTGGCGCCGGAGGCCAGGGCGGAGGTCTTGGTGAGGGCGAGCGACGACAGGTAGGTGTTCGTCGAGCCGGTGTCGCTGACGGTGACGGTGGTGTCACCGGCCACCTGGGCGGTCGCGGTCACGGAGCTCGTGGTGGACGCCGCCGTGGGCGGGGGCCCCGTGCACCGGACCGTGGCCGTGGCCCCGGCGGCGAGTGGCCCCGCGATGGTGGTCGACGGCGTGCACGTCTCGGTGTCCGGGAACGTCAGCTGGATGTTCGTCAGCGCGACCGAGCCGTTGTTCGTCACCGTGATGGTGAAGGCGGTGTTCTCCGTCGCGGTGCGGAACTGGTCGTTGACCGTGCCGTCGAGGGTCTTCGACACGCTGAGCGCCGCGGTGGGCACGGACAGCACCGCGTTCTGCAGCAGGTACGAGTCGCCGCTCGTGCCGACCGTGAGCGTCATCGCGGTGTCGCCCTTGTCGACGCCGGACAGCGTCTGCGTGTGCACGTCGACGCTCTGGTTCGTGAACGCGGTGGTGTCGGCGGTCTGCGTGTACCGGACCGAGCCGTCCGCCTGGCCGACGCCGATGTTGCCGCCGGCGTTCTTCGTGTTGAGCACCTCGGTCGGCGACCCGCCCTGCGGGGTGTACCGCATGTAGTCGCCGGTGATCCCGCGGTCGCCCTCGTAGAGCGTGTACCCGAACTTGACGCCGGACTGCAGCGCCGAGAACCCGGTGAAGTTCACGGTGAGGGGGCTGTCCGACGCGGCCTCGCGCACGTGCCCCTGGTAGTAGATGACCTTGTGCGGGGCCGAGTTGGCGTTGCCCGCGATGTAGCGGCCGTAGTCGTAGACCACGGTGAGCGACCAGCCCGCGTAGCAGCCGGCACCGACCGCCGCCCAGACGTTGCCGGCGCTGATCGACAGGGGCGACCCGGTGGCGGCACCGGCGAAGGCGTTCGTGACGTCGGCGGAGGCCGAGTAGTAGAGCGCGCTGGCCTGCGAGGTGGGGTCCTCGAGCAGGGCGTCGGGCGCGACGGAGCGGATCGCCGACGAGCCGACCTTGAGCTGCGCCGGCTGCGTGCGGTAGCCGGCGGCCGCGTCGGGGCGGGTGGCGTACCACTGCGACCCGTTCGCGGAGTTCCCGGAGCAGGTGACGTTCTGCGTCCCGGCGAAGACGCCGGTGTTGGCGCTCCAGTTGAGGGACGCCTTGACGACCGTCGCGCCGGCGGGGATCGTCAGCGTGCCGGTGGACGAGTTCGTGGTGAAGCCGGAGACGGTGTTCGAGTTCACCATCTTGAAGTAGTCGTTGTAGGACGTGGTGGTCGACGAGCCGACGGCGTTCGCGTGCAGGTCCGTGCACGTACCGCTGGTCCCCGTCGCCGTCAGGGCGGTGCCGGAGCAGGCGAGGACGCCGTTGCCGGTCATCGTGAAGTCGCCGTTGACCGTCGCCTGGTAGTTCGGTGCCTGGTCGGCGCCGACGCCCCACTGCACGACCGCGGCCTGGGCGACGCCCTCGGTGCCGAGCGCGACACCGGTCGTGGGGATGAGCACGGCGAGGGCCATCGCGACGCCGCGGAACCACCGGGGACGGGCGACGGACTCCGCGCGGTGGCGGGGACGGCGGGTTGCGAGCAGCAAGCAGTGACCTTCCGGACACGACGAACAGACCCTTGGAGTGGTCGGGTCCACGCTGCCGGGTGGGGATCAGGGTGCGACGACCGCCTCACAGGCCGCTGCGCTTCCATCCTGAGGACACTCACGGCTTCGCGGCGACGAACGGTCACTTTTTCACCCTGCCGTTCACCCCGTTGGGGGGTCGTCGGTCAGGACGGGCTGGCGTGCTGCACGATCCAGCTGTGCATCACGACGGCCGCTGCGGCCGACGCGTTGATGCTCCGGGTCGAGCCGTACTGCGTGATCTCGAGGTGCCCGTCCGCGCCGGCGATCGCCTCGTCGGTCAGGCCCGGTCCCTCCTGGCCGAACAGGAACACGCACCGCTCGGGGATCGCCGCCGTCTCGATCCGCTCGGCACCGGGGGTGTTGTCGATCGCGACCACGGGCCGGCCCTCGTCCGCCATCGCCGCCAGGAACGTCTGCACGTCGGGGTGGTGCCGCACGTGCTGGTAGCGGTCGGTGACCATCGCCCCGCGCCGGTTCCAGCGTCGCCGTCCGATGATGTGCACCGTGCCGGCGAGGAAGGCGTTCGCGCTCCGCACGATCGACCCGATGTTCAGGTCGTGCTGCCAGTTCTCGATCGCGACGTCGAACGCGTGCCGACGGGTGTCGAGCTCGGCGACGATCGCCTCCATCGACCAGTAGCGGAACCGGTCGACGACGTTGCGGCTGTCCCCGGCCGCCAACAGCTCCGGGTCCAGCCGCGGGTCGTCCGGCCACGGCTCGGGGTGCGGACCGACGCCGTTCGTCGTCAGCTCGTGCGACGGCTCGGGCGTGGTGCTCACCGGACCAGCGTACGACCCGGCGGTCAGGCGCTCGCGCGCGCCTCGATGCCCGCGATGAGGATGTCGAGCCCGAGGGCGAACCGGACGTCGTAGGAGTGCTCCCCCAGCACCTCGCCGACGAGCGCGTGCCGCTCCGGTCGACCGGCGGGGGCGTCGCCCCGGCCGACCTGCACCCCGGCGTGCCCGACCACGAAGTCGTAGACGACGAAGAACGCGTACATCGCCTCCTCGTCGGACAGGCCGGCCCGGCGGAGCGCCCCGACGACCTCCGCCACGACGGCGTCCGACTCGGTGGACGCCAGCGGGGCTCGCTGGCTGTGCGACTCGAGCACGAGCGGGTGCGTCCGCATGAGGTCGCGGAAGGTCGTGGCGAAGGTCCGGACGACCTCGTGCCACTCGTCGGGCCAGACGAACGTCGCGGTGAACTCGTCGACCGTGCGGCGGACGAGCTCGGCGTGCAGGTCGTCCAGCCCGCCGATCGTCCGGTGCACCGTCATCGGGGCGACGCCGAGCCGCGCCCCCAGTGCCCGGAAGGACAGACGGTCGAGACCGTCCTCGTTCGCGATCGCCGTCGCCGCGTCGACGACCTGCTGCCGGTCCAGCGCGTTCGGCCGCCCGCGGCGGCGACGCGGGGCGGCCTCGGGCGGACTCCCTGGGGCGGCGGTGGCTGGTCCGGGTTCGACGAGCACGGGCGGTCCTCCTTGATGCGGTACGTGTCCCGAAAAGCCTAGGGCAAAGCCGACCGGCGGTCGGTGTTCAGGCAGGCGCGGTGCCGGTGGTCCGGGGTCCCCGTCACGGCCGCGCACTAGGGTGAGGGCCATGGCAACCCGCGACGAGGTCGAGTGCTGGCTGACCGACATGGACGGCGTGCTCGTGCACGAGAACCAGGCGCTCCCCGGGGCCCCGGAACTCATCCAGCAGTGGCTCGACGAGGGCACCGAGTTCCTCGTGCTCACGAACAACTCGATCTTCACGCCGCGGGACCTCAGTGCGCGGTTGCGCAGCTCGGGCCTGCACGTCCCCGAGGAACGGATCTGGACCTCGGCCCTGGCGACGGCGGACTTCTGCCGCTCGCAGATGCCCGGCGGCTCGGCGTTCGTCATCGGCGAGGCCGGCATGACGACCGCGCTGCACGAGGCCGGCTTCATCATGACCGAGACCGCCCCCGACTACGTGGTCGTCGGCGAGACCCGCAACTACTCGTTCGAGGCCATCACGAAGGCCGTGCGGCTCATCCGCGCCGGCGCCCGCTTCATCGTCACGAACCCCGACGCCACCGGCCCGTCGGCCGAGGGCGTGCTGCCCGCCACCGGCGCCATCGCCGCGATGATCGAGAAGGCCACCGGCAAGCAGCCCTACGTGGTCGGCAAGCCGAACCCGATGATGTTCCGCTCGGCCATGAACTGGATCGGCGCCCACTCCGAGAACACCGGCATGATCGGCGACCGGATGGACACCGACGTGCAGGCGGGCATCGAGGCCGGGCTGCACACCGTCCTCGTCATGACGGGCATCAGCGACCAGGCCGAGATCGACCGCTACCCGTTCCGCCCGAGCGAGGTCATCTCGGGCGTCCACGAACTCGTCCGCACCGAGCCCTTCGAGGTCGAGCTCTAGCGAGCAGCGCGCCGCCGCCCGCGCGGCTGCGTCGCTGTGTCGCTACCGCGGTGCGAGACCGGCGGGGGCCTCGACGGATGCGGTGCCACGGGCCTCCAGGGCGAAGGCCGCCATCGGCGGCACCGAGCGCCACTGCTTCGCCAGGCGACGCGGGCGGTCGTCCCGCCACGCGACCAGCGCGCCCGCGACGATCCCGAGCACCAGCACCCCGAACGAGAACAGCCCGATCAGCCCGACCGCGAGCAGGCGGCCCCGGTCCTCGAACCCGGCGGTCGCCGAGAAGCCGATCGACCCGAAGTCCCAGAACGCGTGCAGGAGCACCGGGGCGAGCAGGTTGCCGGTGAGCCGACGGGCGACGTAGAGCGTGGAGCCGAACGACGCCGCGAACACCACCTGGAGCAGCGTCGCGTCGACCTCGGCACCGCCGAGCACGTTGAGCAGGTGGAGCACGCCGAACAGCGCGCACGAGATCGCCCACACGCCGATCTCCGGCACGCGACGGCGCAGTCCGACGAGCAGGACGCCGCGGGTCATCAGCTCCTCGAACACCCCGACGAACAGCACCCCCACGGTGAGCAGCAGGAAGTAGTGCGGCGGCAACGCCGACCAGTCCACGAACGGCAGGCGGGCGAGGGCCACGAGCACGATGAGCAGCGGGGCGACCATCGTCCACCGCAGGGGCGTCCGGGTGCGGTCGACCGTGGCGATGCGCCACCAGCCGAGCGCGGTGACGAACACGGCGAGCGCCACCACGGCGATGCCCTCGGGGACCACGAGTGCCCGGACGACGCTGTCGACCGTCTGCCCGAGGGTCGCGTAGTCGTCACTCGGTCGGGACCGCCAGGCGCTGACCGCCGCGAAGACCACGATCGGGACGAGGCCGACGAGCAGGGACGGCGGGACCGGCCAGCGGCGGCGACGGGGTGGGTGCACGTCTCATCTGTACCAGGGCGGCCGTACGATTGGCGGTATGCGCCTGCCCTCCTTGTCGACCATGGCAGAGGACTACGTCAAGCTCATCTGGAAGGACGGCGAGCGCGGTGGCGCGGGGCTCGCCACGCGGGACATCGCGGCCGCGCTGAAGGTGTCGGCGTCGACGGTCTCCGGCAACCTCCGCAAGCTCGACCGTGACGGGCTCATCGAGCACACCCCGTACTACGGCGTCGTCCTCACCCCGCTCGGCCAGCAGGTCGCCGTCGCGATGGTGCGCCGGCACCGGCTCATCGAGACGTTCCTGGTCGAGCGGCTCGGCTACTCCTGGGACGAGGTCCACACCGAGGCCGAGGCACTCGAGCACGCCGTGTCCGAGCGGTTCCTCGACCGGGTGGACGCCGACCTCGGCCACCCGACGCACGACCCGCACGGCGACCCGATCCCCGCCGCCGACGGCTCGGTGCCGGACTCCCCCGGCACACTGCTCGGCGCGGTCGAGCCGGGCTCGTGCGGCACGGTCGACCGGGTGTCGGACGACGACCCCTCGTTGCTGCGGTACTTCGACGAACTCGGGGTGGGACTCGGCACGCACCTGCGGGTCGAGCGGGTGCGCGACTACGCCGGCGTCATCGCAGTGGCGCGCCGGGCGAGCGACGGGACCGAGTCCCTCGTCGACCTGCCGGCAGCGGCGGCGTCCGCGATCTGGCTCGCTCCCGACGCCGACTGACCCGAGGCGGCGCGCACGGCCCGAGGGGGCACGACGCGCCCCGAGGTCGCACGACGTGCCGCTCACGTCCGCCGAGGTCGCACACCCTGCCGCCCGAGCGCCGCACAGACGGCAGAACGCGCGACCTCGCGCCCGCCCGCCGCCCGCCCGGCCCCGGCCCCGAGCCGGACAGGAGGCACGGTGCCAGCCGCCCTACGCCTCCCGTCCGACCTGTCCCCGGTCGCACGACGCGCCGCTCACGTCCGCCGAGGTCGCACGAAGTGCCGCCCGAGCGCCGCCCAGGCGGCAGAACGTGCGACCTCGCGCCCGCCCCGCGCCCGCCCGACCCCGGCGCCCGCCGGCGCCTACGCCGCCCGCGGCCGGCGGAACGGCGCTGCGAGCGTCGGCCCGATCTCCCGCCGGTTGATCCAGAACACCACGACCGCCGCGACCAGGTGCACGGTGCTGAGCACCCACCGGCCGCTCGTGTCGGTCACGACGAACTGCACCGCGAACAGGGCCACGAGGGCGATCGCCGACCACCGGTGGAACCGCAGCGCGATGATGATCGCCACGCCGAGCACGGTCTGCGACGCGGTGAGCATGAACTCCTCGACCTGCCGGCCGTCGAGCGGCAGCCCGCCCGAGGTCCCGCCGCCGAGCACGTGCGCGATCGGCAGCGAGCCGACGAGCAGCGACCACTGGTTGATCTTCGACGCGATGAGCGTGCCGATGGCCGCGCCGCCCATGCCGCGCAGTGCGAAGAGGACGGCGACGATGAACTCGGGGGCCTCCGTCGCGAGCGGCGCGAGCCACTGCACCAGGAAGTAGCTGTCGATGCCGAGCGCGCTGCCCGACTCGACGAGGGCGTCGGCGAACGGCTCCGCAGCCATGAGCACGATGGTGGCGGCTGCGGCGAAGAGCAGCACGATCGTCCAGCGGCGGGCGACCCTCGGCATCGAGGCGATGTTGCCGGCCATGCCGGGCAGGTCCTCGTCGTCGTCGCCCGGCACCTGCGAGGCCCGCCACAGGTAGACGACGAACACGGCGAGCAGCACGAAACCGAACCACATCGGGATCGAGCCCATCAGCGGGATGAGGAACGCGACGACGGCGAGCAGTGCGAGGAACCCGACGTCGAGCCGTGCGGACCGCTCCAGCTCGAGCACCCGGCTGGCAGCGGCGGGCATCGAGCCCTCGCGCACGAACCGTCGTGCGACGAGCAGCGACACGATCACGACGAGCGGCCAGCCGAACCCGAGCAGGAGCCGGTTCGACCCGGTCATGTTCGCGGCGGCGAACTGCTCGTACGCGGGGTCGTACCCGGAGCGGAACGCGTAGTACAGGTCGACGGCGTACTCGGGGAGCACGGCGATGAGCGCGAGGATCGCGATGGCGAGCGCCCCGGAGATGTCCTTCTGCGCGGCCTCGGCGGCCCAGGCGAGCAGGAACGCGGCGGCGACGACGGCACCGCCGAAGACGAACAGGTCGACGACCGGGTTCGGTGCGAGTCCGCCGAGGCGGAACACGACGGCGGGCAGCGCGAGGACGACGCAGATCGCGACGCGGCCCCAGGCGCTGGCGCCCATGCGGGGTGCGGGGGCGGCGGCCGTCGACGTGGGGGTCGACAGGGTGTCGGTCATGGTGGGTCTCCCGGGAGGAGCCACGGCAGGGCCTCGCAGGGAGGACCTCGGCCACGGCGGAACGGCCGAAGGTCTCGCTCGCCCGACCCGGCCCTGTCGGACCCGTGTCGGGTGGTGCACCGGGCCGATCGTCGTGATGGCCAGTGTGTCGATGCACGCGCTGGGAGCTACTCCCCTTCGGCACCCACCTTGGCGCGCTCCGATCCGCGTGCGCAAGCCGATCCGGCCTCTTCGGCGTCCCGAATCCAGGTCTTGCCCGGCCCGCCCCGGAACGGTCGGGAGGCCCGTGGCGGCGTCCGCCACGGGCCTCCCGTCCGTCATGCGCGCACCCCGCGGGGCCTACCCCTTCGCCGACCGGGTGCGGCCGAGCGCGACCTCGCGGCGGGCGCGCTCGAGCGCGAGCGCCGAGGCGGCGTCGGGGTCCTGCAGCAGCCGCTCGGTCTCGGCGACGTGTTCGCGCACCGCCGCCGAGCCGCGGTCGGCGGCGGAGGCGAGCACGCTGGCGACGGTGTCCTCGCCGAGGGCGACGAGCGCCCGCGACAGGCTGAGACGTCGTTCACGGTCGCCGACGCCGAGCTGCACCGCGAGGGTGCGGGCGAGGCCGTCCCGTTCGTCGTCGGGCACCAGGCCGACGGCGGTGCGCCACGCGGTGCGCAGGACGCCCTCGTCGGGGTCGCCGAGCAGCGGCCGGACGACGGGCCAGGTCGACCGGTCGCGGATCTTCGACAGCGTGTGCAGTGCCTGGCTGCGGGCCTGCGCCTCGGGTCGGGTGAGCTCGCGCGTGACCCGTGCGACGACGGCGTCGGCGGGGTGTCGGGTGAGCGCCCACGTCAGGGTGTCGCGGACGAACAGGTCCGGTTCCACAGCGCACCGAGCGACGAGCACGTCCAGGTCCTCGGCGTGTGGGGTGGCCCCCGCGGCCATGACGGCCTGCAGTCGGACGGAGGAGCGCGGGTCGGCGAGGGCTTCGGTGAGCGCGGTCATCCGTCCATGCTCGTCCGCGATCCCGGGACCGCGTCGAGACTCGGGGCATACCGTCGGCAGACGACGGTCCGTCCCCGGACCGCCCACGACCACGTGCACAACCGGAAGGACCCCACATGCCCCGCATCGGCACCAGCGACCTCCACGTGTTCCCCCTCGCCCTCGGCGGCAACGTCTTCGGGTGGACGGCGGACGAGCGCACCTCCCACCAGGTGCTCGACGCGTACACCGCCGCGGGCGGTGACTTCGTCGACACCGCCGACGTCTACTCGGCCTGGGCGCCGGGCAACGAGGGCGGCGAGTCCGAGCGGGTCATCGGCTCGTGGCTCCGCGCCTCGGGCAAGCGCGACGACGTCGTCATCGCGACGAAGGGTTCGCAGCACCCGCAGTTCCAGGGCCTCGGCGCCGCGAACGTCGCCGCTGCCGCCCGTGCCAGCCTGCAGCGCCTCGGCACCGACCGCATCGACCTGTACTACGCGCACTTCGACGACCAGGCGACCCCGCTCGAGGAGACCGTCCGCGCCTTCGACCAGCTCGTGCAGGACGGCCTGGTGCGGTACACGGCGATCTCGAACTACTCGAAGGAGCGGGCCGAGGAGTGGATCCGCATCGCGACGGAGAACGGCCTCGCGCAGCCCGTCGCGATCCAGCCGCACTACAACCTGGTGACCCGCCAGCCGTACGAGTCCGACATCGCCCCGCTCGCCCACGAGCACGGCCTCGGCGTCGTGCCGTACTTCGCGCTCGCCGCCGGGTTCCTGACCGGCAAGTACCGCACGAAGGGCGACTTCGCCGGGAAGGACCGCGAGGGCCAGGTCTCCGGGTACTTCACGGACGAGGGTCTCGCCGTCGTCGACGCGCTGTCCACCGTCGCCGAGGCCCACGACGTCGCGATCGCCACCGTCGCCCTCGCCTGGCTGCAGGCGCAGCCGGACGTCGTCGCGCCGATCGCCAGCGCCCGGGACACCGACCAGCTGCCGGCACTGCTCGCCTCGGCGGACCTCGAGCTCAGCGCCGACGAGCTGCGGACCCTGACCGACGTGTCGGCGCAGGTGCCGGCGAGCGCCTGACCCCACGCGCGCCCGGGTACCCGAGCGCCAGGCCCGTCCGGCCCGGATGCTCGTGCATGCTCCGACAGCCCACTCGTCGTTCGACGGGTGGGTTGTCGTTCGTTGCACACGCATCCGATGCGTGTGAACGGTGCGACAGCCCACGCGCCGATACCAGGGTGGACCGTCGCAGAACGGGTGCGCGCCGACCCCGGCCAGCCGGCGCGGCAGCGGGTGCGGGTGCGGGTGCGGGTGCGGGTGCGGGTGCGGGTGCGGGTGCGGCGCAGGCCTACGCCGGCGCGAGCGACCCGGTGAGCGGCTGCCCGGACGACCGCGTCACGAAGCACGACAGGAAGTGGTCGCCCTGGTCCCACGTCTGCTGGTCCGGGGCGTAGGAGCCCTGCACCTGCACGTCCCCGACGGCCGCCGCGGCCGAGGCGTTCAGCGCCGCGTCCGACTGGCACTGCTCGGCGGCCTGCGCCCCGAGTGCCTCGGCGCCGGGGTACGCGTCGGCGGTCACGGGGATCCGCGCCGTGAGCTGGGCGATGTGCGGGGTCGCGCAGTCGACGACCGTGAAGGTCTGCGACCACGCGTTCGTGAAGGGTGACAGGCACTCGCCACCGGCGAGGTCGGTCCACGGGTGCTCGCCGGGCAGCGCGGGCGTCGTCGCGAACTGCAGCGTCGTGCCGGACTGGGCTGCCTCGCTCGACGGCGCCGCGGCCGAGGGTGTGGTCGACGGGGTCGCCGGAGCCGTCGACGCAGCTGCGGCGGGCGAGCGCGTCGGTGCGGTCTGCTCCGCGATCCCGTTGCCCCGGATCCACAGGGTGAGCAGGAACACCGCGACGACGAGTACGAGGATGAGCACGACCGACGCGCCGATGAGCAGCTGCTTGCCGCGCGTGCCCTCGCTCCGGAGCCGGGCGACGCCCTCGTTGATGAAGTTGTCGCGACCGCCGGACGCACCGCCGGCACCGGACGACCCGCCCCCTCGCTGCCCGTTCGCGGCGGACACCCCGGCCGACGACGCGACGGCCGCCGGCATCATCCGCGTGCCGGTGTCCTCCGGGTCGTAGCCGGTGCCGCCGAGCTGGTCGACGGCCTCGGTGCCGAACAGGTCCTTGATGGCGCTCGTGTCGCTCGTCTCGCGGCCGGCCCACTCGGACTGGTCGAGGTCGTCCGGCGCGGTGCCCGGCAGGGCGGTCGGACGCTCGGCGACGTGGTCGTCGTCCCGGCGGTCGGCGGAGAGCCCGAGCAACGCGTCGAGGTCCTGCCCGACCGCGGGCGGCAGCGCCGCGGGGTACGCCTGGGTCCCGGCCACGGGCTCGACGAGCGGCGGGGCCGCCGTGGGCGGCACGGTCGCGTCGGGGTCGTCCCACCTCGCGTCGGCCGCCGGCATCGCGGTGGTCGGCGCGTCGGACGGGAGGCCCGGGGCGGGGTCCGCAGCGTCGTCCCGCCCGGGCGCGCGGCGCACGTCCAGGGCCTCGGTCGCGTCGGACGCGGGCGTCGCCCCGGGGCCGGGAGCGGCCGGCGCGCTCGCGGCGGCGGCAGCGGCTGCGGGGACGGCCGGCGGCACCGGGAACTCGCGGAGGACCGGCGGCACACCGTGCGCCGGGGTGGCGTCGTCGCGAGCGGGCTCGTCGGACTCCGCGGCGAGCGACCACGAGCCGGAGCCCGTCGAGGTCGTGGTGGTGTCGAACGTGTCCGCGGTCAGCGCGGACGGCACCTCGCCGGCCTCGTCGTCGCGGATCGCCCAGTCGAAGGGCCGGTCGGCGCCGGCGACACCCGACGCCGGTCGCCCGAGCTCGTCGAGGCGCAGCAGGTCGGTGAAGCTCGGCGGCTCCTCGGTCGGCGGCAGCACGTTCTCGACGCCGGGCGGCTGCTGGGCCACCGGACCGGTCGGCACGGCCCCGGGGCCCGTGGCCCGTCCGAGCCAGTCGACGTCGGCGCGACCCTCGCCGAACGGGTCGACGCGGCGGCGCTCCGCGTCGACGGCACGGCTCGCGGCGGCGCGTTCGTCCCGGTGCGTCTGCGCGGTCGGCAGCGAGATCGACGAGGGGTGCGGCGCGGCGGCGGCCGGGGGCACTGCGGCGGGCGGCGGGATGCGGTCGTGCAGGGTCGAGCGCTCGTACTCGACCGCCGCGGTGGGGTTCTCGGACGGTGCGGCGAGCTGCTCGGGCATCGAGATCGCCTGCGTGGCGCCGTCGTCGAGCGGCGCGGGAGCGGACGACACGGCGCCCGCGCCGGTGCCGGCGTCGGTGCCGGTGCCGGTGCTCGTGCCGGACTCGGGCTCGTCGTCGGGGACGAACGGTTCGGGCAGCGGTGCGCCGGTCTCCTTCGCGGAGCGCTCCGCCTCGCGGCGCTCACGACGCGAGGGCCAGTCGTCCGCGCCCCTGGGCGCCCCGAAGATGTCCGCAGCGCTGCGGAGCCCGTGGAACGGAGCGTCCTCGCCGGACGCACGCCGGGCCTCCTGGCCGTCGACCCCGTCTGCCGGGCCGGCGGTGTCCTCGGGCCCGCGCGCGTCCTCGGGACGCTCCTCGGTCACGCGGTCAGCCCCAGATCAGCCAACCCGATGGCCGCGAAGTAGGGGTAACCGGCGGCCTCGATGGTCTCCTTCGCACCGGTGTCCCGGTCGACGACGACCGCGACGGCGGCGATGATCGCGCCCTCGCGCTCGAGCGCCTCGGCCGCCTTGAGCGGCGAGCCACCCGTGGTCGAGGTGTCCTCGAGCACGACCACGCGCTTGCCCCGCAGGTCCGGGCCCTCGACCTGCTTGCCGCGGCCGTGGTCCTTCGGCTCCTTGCGGACGACGAACGCGTCGTAGGCCAGGCCCCGGGCGGCGGCCTGGTGCAGCACCGCGCTCGCGATGGGGTCGGCGCCCATGGTGAGGCCCCCGACCGCGTCGACGCCGGGCACCTGCTGCACGAGCTCGGTCATGACCTGGCCGATCAGCGGCGCGACCCGGTGGTCCAGGCTCACCTTCCGCAGGTCGATGTAGTACGTCGCCTTCTTCCCGCTGGTCAGGGTGAAGTCGCCGTGGAACACCGCTTCGGAGGAGATGAACTGGATCAACTGTTCGCGCGCGTCGGTCACAGCCCACAAGGGTAGCCGGTCGGGCGCGTCCCGCGCGCCTCCCGGCTGCCGGGGCGAGGAAGCGGTACGGGCACCGAGCGCGGCTCGGTACGCTCCGGAGCATGTCCCGAGCACCGCACCGCGCCACGGTGGCCACGTCGTCCGCCGGCGCGGGCCGGGCGTCGGCGGGCACTGCGTCCGGCGCGGTCTGGCGGGAGGCCCTGGGCGCCCTGGTCGCGCTGGCCCTCGCCGTCGTGGCGCTGCGCCACGTCGTCGCCACCGAGCGCGTCTCGGTGCTCTGGTACGACGGCGACTCGGTGCTGCTGCCGCTCGTGCGCCGGTCGCTCGAGGCGGGGCAGCCGTTCGAGTGGGCGATGTCGCCCGCGCTGTTCTTCTTCCCCGAGCTGCCGGTCTACCTGCTCTGCGCCCTCGTGACGGCGACCCCGCAGCAGGCCCTCGCGCTGAACGGCGTGCTCGTGCTGCTCGCCGTCTACGCGCTGGTCCGGGCGGCGGCGAACGAGCTCATGCCCTCGGCCGGGCGCGCGGCGCGGATCACGGTGTCCGCCGGGGCGCTGGCGTTCGTGACCCTGCTGGTGCTCACCGAGTCGTCCCCGACGACGAACTCGCTCGAGCTGGCGTCGCTGCTGCTGACGACCACGTACTACTACGGGGTGGTGCTCGCGATGCTCGGCACGGCGGTGCTCGTGCTGCGGGCCGTCCGGACCGGCCGGGCCTCGCCGACGGTGCTCGTCGTGCTCGGGCTGGTCGCGGCGTGCACGACCGCGTCGAACCCGATGTACGTGCCGTGGTCGGCCGCGCCCGTCGTCGTCACGCTCGCGCTCCTCGCCCTGGCCCGTCGCGTGCCGTGGCGGCCGGCGGGGCTGCTCGGTGCGACGCTCGTGGTGGGCTCCGTCGTCGGGTACCTGCTCCGCGTCCCGCTGCGGCCCTTCGTGTCGCTCGACCCGTCCTCCTACCTGCACCCGGACCGGGCGGCCGCGTCGCTGCGCTTCTTCGCCGCGCTGACCGACGACCGCGCCGGCACCGCCGCCGGGGACGCCGGGCTGCTCCTGCTCTTCGCCGGGGTGCTCGTCGCGGTCGGCGGCACGGTGTGGGCGTGGCGGGTGCGGACGTCGCGGACGGTGCTCGTCGCCACCGCGCTCCCCCTGGTGACCGTGGTCGCCCTGTCGGTCGGCGTCGTCGTGACCGGGCAGGACGCCGCGCGGTACCTGCAGCCGATCGCCACCGTCCCGCTGCTCGCGCTCGTCGCCGTCGCGGAGCTCGCCCGCACGGCGGTCCGCCGCACCCGGGTGCACCGTCCGCGGCGCGGCCTCGCCACCGCCGTGGCCGTCGCCGCCGGCGCCGTGCTCGTCACCGGCGTGGCCGTCACGCCGAGCACCGCGGGTGCGGTCGCCGCCGCACGGTACGGCCCGACCGCGTGCCTCGAGCGCTGGGCCGACGGCCGTACCGTCACCGGCGTCGGCCAGTTCTGGACGGTCCGGCCGCTCGCCGCCTACGCGACGCCGAACGTGCACCTGCTGCAGGTCCGCGACACCTTCGACGCCTACCCCTGGCTCGTCGACCTCGGTGCCTACCGCGACGCGTCCCCGACGTTCGTCATCGTGGGGTCGCGCGACCTGTGGACCACCGCCGTCGAGGACTCGCTCGGCGCCCCGGCGACCATCACCCACTGCACGGGCTTCGACGTCTACGACTACGCGGGCACGGCCGGCGCCGAGGTCCTGCGCCGCGACGTCGTCGGCAGCGCGGACGCGATCCGACGGGAACGCGGCTTCTAGGAGTTCTCCACAGCGGCGCGTTGTCGGTCGATCCCGGCTGTACGGATGTATAGGCTCGTGCCCGATGTCTCGATCCTCCCGCCTCCGCTCCCCCAGGGCCGCCGTGCGCCTGCGACTCGCCGTCACGGCCCTCGCGCTCACGGGCCTCGTCGGCACGGTCGTCGCCGAAGCCCCCGCCGCTCAGGCGGTGACCTACCCCACGTGGGACGAGGTCAAGGCCGCCCGCGGCAAGGAGTCCGCGAAGCAGGGGCAGATCACCGAGATCCGCGGCATCATCAGCGAGCTCGACGCGAAGGTCGAAGCGGCCGAGGCGAAGGCGCAGGAGCTCGGTGACGTGTTCTACGCGGCGCAGCGCAAGGCCCAGACCGCGGCCGAGAAGGAACAGCGGCTCCGCGCCGACGCGAAGGACCACGCGGAGGTCGCCGACCAGAGCGCCGCGCAGGCCGGCCAGTTCGCCGCGCAGATGGCCCGCTCGGGCGGCGCCGACGTCACCACCTCGGTGCTGACCAAGGGCGACGACGCGAGTGACCTGCTCTACGACCTCGGCGCGCTGAGCAAGCTCTCCGAGCAGGCCGAGCGCGTGCAGGCCGCCGCCGCCAACGACGCCGCCGTCGCCCAGTCTTTGCAGGCCCAGGCCGACCGTGCCGCCGAAGCGCTCGAGGACCTCGCGGCGAAGGCCGAGGCCCGCATGCAAGAGGCCCAGGCCGCCTCGGACGCGGTCCAGGCCGCGTACGACGAGCAGCAGTCGAACAAGGCGCGACTCGACGCCCAGCTCGCGACCCTGACCTCGGGGCGCGTCCGCACCGAGGCCGAGTTCGCCGCAGGTGAGCGTGCCCGCAAGCGGGCCGAGGAGAAGGCTGCGCGCGAGGCAGCCGAGCGTGCCGCGGCACAGCTCGCGGCGCAGAACGCGAACGCCGGCTCCTCCGGTGGCGGCGGGGGCGGCGGGGCGTCCTCCGGTGGCAGCAGCGGCGGGGGCGGTTCGGCCGGGTCCGGCTCGGGCACCGGCTGGGTCCGACCGGCGAGCGGGTACGTCATCAGCCCGTACGGCTACCGGGTGCACCCGATCACCGGCGTCGTCACCATGCACGAGGGCACCGACCTGGCGAGCGGCTGCTACACCCCCATCGTCGCGGCGTCGGCCGGCACCGTCGACTACGTGGGGTGGTACGGCGGGTACGGCAACTACGTCCGCATCAACCACGGCGGCGGCGTGCAGACCGCGTACGGCCACATCGTGGACGGCGGCTTCCGGGTCGCCCAGGGGCAGCAGGTGTCCGCCGGGCAGCTCATCGCCCTGGTCGGCTCCACCGGTGCGTCGACCGGCTGCCACAGCCACGTCGAGGTCCACATCAACGGCGCCACCACGGACCCGGTGCCGTTCATGTCGGCCCGCGGCGTCGCCTTCTAGGCGCCACGGTCCCCAGCCGCCACCGGTAGGTTCTTGTCCCATGCGCGTGGCGACCTGGAACGTGAACTCCGTCCGCACCCGAGTGGGGCGGATCGTCGACTGGCTGGTGCGCGAGGACGTCGACGTCCTCGGCATGCAGGAGATCAAGTGCAAGCCGGAGCAGTTCCCGGTCGACGCCTTCGAGGCCGCGGGCTACCACGTCGAGGCGCACGGCCTGAACCAGTGGAACGGCGTCGCGTTCGCCAGTCGCCTGCCGATGGAGGACGTCACCCGCGACTTCCCCGGCCAGCCCGGATTCCTCAAGGGCCACGAGGGCCCGGACCTGCCCGTCGAGGCGCGCGCGATGGGCGTCACGGTCGACGGCGTCCGGCTCTGGAGCCTGTACGTCCCGAACGGCCGCGAGCTCGGCGACCCGCACTACACGTACAAGCTCGACTGGCTCGCCCAGCTGGCCGACCGCACCTCGGAGTGGCTCGAGGCCTCGCCGGAGATCCCGCTCGCGCTGATGGGCGACTGGAACGTCGCACCGCTCGACGAGGACGTCTGGGACATCCGCGTCTTCGAGGGCTCGACCCACGTCAGCGAACCCGAGCGCGCCGCGTTCCGCGAGTTCGAGGCCCGCGGCCTGCAGGACGTCGTCCGCCCGATCGTCCCCGACGGCTCCACCTACTGGGACTACAAGCAGCTGCGGTTCCCCCGCGACGAGGGCATGCGGATCGACTTCGTGCTCGGCTCGCAGGCCTTCGCCGACGTCGTCACGGACGCCTCGATCCACCGCGACGAGCGGAAGGGCGACGCCCCGAGCGACCACGTCCCCGTGGTGGTCGACCTCGACCTCGACACCTCGCTCGACGACGACCGGCCGATGATCTTCTGACGTCTGTTACGCCCCGCGACCGCCGTCGTTGAGCGGTCGCCGACGGCCACGTAGGTTTCCCTGCACCGACCCCGTCCGAGAGCAGGTGCAGCCATGTCCCCCACGACCGTCCTCCCGATCCAGCGCGTCATGGCGAGCGCGGCCCCCGGCGCCTGGCGCGACGGCATCGTCCTCGAGACCGGCGCGACGGACACGGTCGTCGCCTTCCTCGACGGCGACGTGCAGCGGCTCCGGGTGACGGGCGCCGACGGCGTCCTGTCGGTCGGCGACCCGGTCGCCCACCACCCGGTGGCGGAGATCCTCAGCGCCGGCGGCCGTCAGACCACGGCGCGCAGCGCGTAGCGGGACGGCTCAGGCGGCCATCGCGTCGAGCAGCGCCCGGCACTTCGACACCATCTCGTCGCAGGCCATCGCGCAGTACCGGCACGAGTCGTCCATGTCCTGGTGCCCGCGGCACTCGGCAGCACACGCGGTCCCCATCGCCACGACGGCCAGGAGCATCGCCCGCATCGCCTCGGTGTCCGTGCCCATCGGTCGCATCATCATCCGCATGCCGGTGTCCGCGAGCATCGCCGTGTTCGAGCACATCGCGGCACACGTCGCCATCTCGGCGCCCATGCGCATGTCCGACGCGGAGCACATCGTCGCCGCCATCGACGCGGCGTTCATCGCCATCATCGTGTCCTGCACCGCGTCCGCGTCCATCGCCACGGGCATGTCCGTCGTCGACATGCTCTTCATCATCGCCATCGTGTCCATCGCAGGTCTCCGTCCGTCGTGGTCACGGGGCGGGTCCGCCCCGTGGGTGCCAGGGTACGCGCGCACCCGACGCGGTTCGTGAGCAGGAACGATTGGGTCGGCACCCACCACCCGACCGTTCCTGCTCACCATCCGGAGCGCGCGCGATCACACGCGTCCGCACGCGACCCCACGGCGGACGGGAGGCACGGTGCGGGTCCGTCACGGGCCTCCCGTCCGGCGCGCGGGGCGCCCCGGGCGCGCTACGGGTGCAGCAGCGCCGCGACCGCGACGAGCACGGGGACCGAGCCGATCGTCGAGATGAGCACGACGTCGCGGGCGACCGGGACGGCCGCGCCGTACCGCTGCGCGTAGTTGAAGACGTTCTGCGCCGCGGGCAGTGCGCCGAGCGTCGTCAGCACGAAGACGTCCTGCGCGCCGAGACCGAAGACGAACCGGGCGAACACGAACGCCACGGCCGGCATGACCACGAGCTTGATCGACGACGCCACGATGACGTCGGTGCGGATCGCCGGATCGCGCAGGGGCGCGGCGCCGTGCAGGCTCATCCCGAAGGACAGCAGCACGACGGGCACCGCGGCGGCCCCGACCAGCGAGAACGGCTCGAGCACCGGTGCCGGCAGGTCGACGCCGGTCGCCGAGAACACCAGGCCGACGATCGAGGCGATGATGATCGGGTTCCGGAAGGGCCCGGAGACCCGCCGCACCCAGCCACCCGAAGCCGCGGTCGCGGCGTCGAGGATCGTCAGCGCGATCGGCGCGAGGACGACGAGCTGCAGCAGGATCACCGGCACGACGGCGGTCGCCTGCCCGAGCACGTAGACCGCGACCGGCAGCCCGATGTTGTTCGCGTTGACGTAGCTCGACGCGAGTGCGCCGACGGTGGTGGTCGTGACGGGGCGGCGCAGCACCAGGCGGAAGACCACCGCGGCTGCGAGGGCCACGACGACGGCACTGAGCAGCGACACCACGAGCACCGGCGACAGCAAGGAGGCGATGTCCGCCGTCGCGATGGTGTGGAAGAGCAGGCACGGCATGAGCACGAAGAACGCCAGGCGGCTCATGACGAACTGCGCGTGCGGCCCGAGCAGTCGGATGCGCCCGACGACGTACCCACCGGCGATGATCGCGCCGATGATCGCGAAGCCGGTCAACACGCCACCCATCGGGTCCATCCTGGCACCTGTGCGCGGTCACGTGCCGTCACGCGGGTCGGAAATGCGTACGCATCGATTACCGTTGCAGGCACCATGACCTCGACGAACGCCGACACCCTCACCCGGTCCACCGACTCCAGCCAGCCCCTGGTGCCCCTGCTCGAGGAGCGCTGGAGCCCGCGCTCCTACGACGAGACCGCGACGATCACGGACGCGCAGTTCGACGCCGTGCTCGAGGCCGCCCGGTGGGCCGCGTCGGCGATGAACCACCAGCCCCGCCGCTTCCTCGCGGGCCGCCGTGGCACCGAAACGTTCCGGAAGATCAACGAGAACCTGCTCGGCTTCAACGCCGCGTGGGCGTTCCGCGCGAGCGCCCTGGTCGTCGGCGTCCTCGAGACCGTCACCGAGGACGGCGAGGCCCGTCCGTTCGCGCAGTACGACCTCGGGCAGTCGCTGGCGGCCCTGACGGTGCAGGCGCACGCCGAGGGGCTGCACGTGCACCAGATGGCGGGCATCGACGCCGAGGGCCTCCGCGCCGCCTTCGACCTGCCGGAGCGCTTCCTGCCCTACACCGTGACGGCGATCGGCACCGTCGCGCACCCGTCGCAGCTCGACGAGAAGGCCGCCGAGCGCGAGGTCGCCCCGCGCACGCGCCTGCCCCTCGACGAGGTCGTGCTCGTCAAGGAGTAGTCAGCGGGCCCCTGGTCGGCGTCTGGCAGGATCGGGGGCATGACCACGCCCCGCCTCGTCGCCTTCGACCTGGACGACACGCTCGCCCCGTCGAAGTCCGCCCTCGACCCCCGCATGCTCGAGACCTTCGCGTCCCTGCTCGAGGTCGTCCCGGTCGCGGTGATCTCCGGCGGCAACTTCCAGCAGTTCGAGCAGCAGCTCGTCACGCCCCTGCGCGAGCGTGACGGGCTCGTGCTCGACGACCTGCACCTGCTGCCGACCTGCGGGACCCGCTACTACCGGTGGGCGGGCGACGACTGGGCGCTGCAGTACGCCGAGGACCTGACCGACGAGCAGAAGCGCCGCGCGCTCGCCTCGGTCCGGGCCCGTGCGGAGGAAGCCGGCTACTGGGAGTCGGAGACCTGGGGCGAGATCCTCGAGGACCGCGGCTCCCAGATCACGTTCTCGGCGCTCGGCCAGACCGCGCCCGTCGACGTGAAGAAGCAGTGGGACCCCACCGGCGCGAAGAAGGACCACCTGCGCGGGCTCGTGCAGTCGGACCTGCCCGACCTCGAGGTCCGTTCCGGCGGCTCGACGAGCATCGACATCACCCGCAAGGGCATCGACAAGGCCTACGGCATGCAGCGGCTCGCCGAGATCACCGGCATCGCGCTCGACGACATGCTGTTCGTCGGCGACCGGCTCGACCCCGAGGGCAACGACTACCCGGTGAAGGCCCTGGGCGTGCCCTGCCACGCGGTCGAGGGCTGGGAGGACACCGACGCCTTCCTCACCGCATTGGTCCCCACCCTGCGCTGACGCGCTTCGTGAGCAGGAACGGTCGGGTCGGTACCCGCCACCCGACCGTTCCTGCTCACCATCCGCAGTGCACGCAACTGCGCGCCGGACGGGAGGCACGGGGCGGGCGCGCCACGCGCCTCCCGTCCGCCACCGAGCACGTCCGGAGCGCGCGCCGGCTGCGCAGCCGACCGTGCGCCCGCCGGCCCGCGGCAGGCGACCCGTGTCAGCCGGTCCGTGTCAGCCGGACCGAGCGTCAGCCGGACCGAGCGTCAGCCGAGGCTGCGGACGGCCTCGACGAACGCGCGTATCTTCGCCGGGTCCTTGACCCCGCGCTCCGACTCGACGCCGCTCGACACGTCCACGCCGTCCGGGTCGAGCGCCTCGACCGCCGCGACGACGTTCGCCGGGGTGAGCCCGCCGGCCAGGATCCAGGCCTCGTCGACCGTGCCCTCGACGGCCGCGGGGTCGATGAGCCGGCCGCTGCCCGGCACCGCGGCGTCGAGCAGCAGCAGGTCGTGGTCGTACGCGGCGCGCTGCTCCGGCGTCTCGCGCAGGTAGTCTTCCGCCGCGAGCGCCCGGATCGTGAAGAAGCCGGCGTCACGCGCCCGGGCGAAGTCGGTCGCGGACTCGCCGCCGTGCAGCTGCAGGGTGGTGAGACCGACCTCGGAGGCGATGCCGACGACCTCGTCGATCTTCTGGTCGCGGAACACCCCGACCGCGTCGATGCCGTCGGGCAGCCGCTCGACGAGCTCCTTCGCGAGGTCCGCCGTGACGGTCCGCGGGCTGCCGGCGGCGAAGACGAAGCCGACCGCGTCGGCGCCCGCGTCGACGGCGGCGTCCACGGTGTCCGGGGTCGACAGGCCGCAGATCTTGATCCAGCGCTGGTCGGTCATGTCGTCCATCCTGCCAGTCGACCGGACGCCGGTACCACCGCGGCCCGGGCAGCCGCGCCGGGGTGCTCCGTGGTCAGTGGTCAGTGGTCAGTGCAGCATGCCGGCGACGTACGCGGCGCCGCAGGCCAGGAGCACGCCGGAGACGGCGAACGAGCCGACGAGCACGTTGCGGCGACGCCAGCGGCGGACCGCCTCGAACGTGCCGCGCTTCGCGTGGCGGTGGGCCGCGCGGTGCATGCGGTGGTCGCGCTGGTGCTTGACCCGCTCCGGACCGAGCGGCAACGGGCCGGTGATCTGCGTCGAGCCGCCGCGCAGTGCGCTCGCGATCGCCACGGCGGTGGGCCGGCGCGCCGGGTCCCGGTGGGTCATCCGGCTGAGCAGGTCGCGCCACTCCGACGCGACGTCGTCCGGGACGACCGGGTCGTGCCGCAGCCGCGCGAGCGCCGCCTCGATGAGCGTGCCGGAGTACTCCTGCTTGCCGGTCAGCGCCTCGAGCAGCACCAGGCCGAGCGAGTAGACGTCCGTCGCGAAGCTGATCGGTTCACCGGCGACCTGCTCGGGGCTCAGGTACGCCGCCGTGCCGATGATCGTGCCGTCGTTCGTCAGCCGCGAGCCGTCGACGAAGTGCGCGACCCCGAAGTCGGTGAGCTTGACGGTGCGGGCGAAGCCGGACGAGCCCTCGTCGCTGATGAGGATGTTCGCCGGCTTGACGTCACGGTGGACGATCCCACGTGAGTGCACGTACGCCAGGGCGTCGGCGAGCTGCGCGCCGAGGTCAGCGACCTCGTAGTTGTGCAGGGCACCCTCGGACAGCCGGCGGAGCAACGTCGTGTCCGCGATGAGCTCCATCACGATGAAGCGGTGCGGCCCGTCCTCGAAGTCGTGGGTGCCGGCGTCGTACAGCGGGATGAGCCCCGGGTGCGACAGCATGCTGAGCAGCCGGATCTCGCGCTCCTGGCGGACGCGGTCGGCGGTGGTCATCTTGTCCGGGGTGGCGAAGAGCTTCACGGCGACGGCACGGTAGGTGTGCTCGTCGCGGGCCTCGTACACCGAGCCCATCCCGCCCGTGCCGATCAGCTTGACGAGCCGGTACCGGGCCGCCAGGACCGTGTCCGCCCGCGCGCTGTCCAGCAGGGTCATGATGCCGTCGTTCCGTCCGGAGCCAGGAGATCCGCGGCCGCTGCCGGCGTGTGTGGCTCGCCGTCAACGGTACGCGTCCGCTCTCCGTCCCGCTCGGGCGTTACGACATCGTGACCCCCTGCTTCCCTGTGTCCGTGCGGGATCGGCGGGTACCGTCCGACGTCCACCAACGGACTACTTCGCAAGGAGGACAGCGATGGCACTGTCGAAGGGCGACGAGGTGCACTGGAACACCTCGCAGGGCACGACCACCGGCACGCTGGTCGAGCAGAAGACGAAGGACTTCACGTTCGACGGGCAGCACTTCAAGCCGACGGACGACGACCCGTACTGGATCGTCGAGTCGGAGAAGAGCGGCAAGCAGGCCGCCCACAAGGAGTCGGCCCTGCAGAAGGCCTGACGGGTCAGTCGCGGGCGGGCTCGGCGCGTCGCCGACCCCGAGCACCGTCCGCGTCGCCGTCCGACCGCCGGTCGGCACGGGCGCGGCGGATGCGGCGCACCACGAACGTCACGACGACGACGGCGATCGCGAGGTAGAGCACCCGGTCGATCCACTCGGTGTACTGCTCGACGCGCTCGTACTGCGAGCCGAACGCCGCACCGAGGAGCACCAGGGCGCTGTTCCAGATGCCGCTCGCGATGATCGTGAACATCGAGAACGTGGCGAGGTGCATCCGGTCGGCACCGGCCGGCAGCGAGATGAGGCTGCGGACGATCGGCACGAACCGGCCGAAGAACACCGCGCTCTTGCCGTGGCGGTGGAACCAGTCGGCGGCCTTGCGGAAGTCGTCCTCGTCGACCAGCGGCAGGCGGCCGAGCCAGCGTGTGGTCCGCTCGAAGCCGATGACGGCGCCGAGCCAGTACAGCACCAGGGCCCCGAGGTACGACCCGAGGGTGGCGAGCAGCAGGACCAGGACGAGGTCCATCTTGCCCGCACCGGCCAGGAACCCGGCGAGCGGCAGGATCACCTCGGACGGGATCGGCGGGAACACCGTCTCGACGAAGAGCATGAGCGCCACGCCCCACTCCCCCAGGGCGTCGATGAGCTGGAGCACGAGCCCGGACAGGCCCCCCAGGTCGGACGGGGTGGAGGAGTCGCCGGTGGCGACGGTCATGGCGCGGTCGGTCACGGCAGTCGTCATGCCGCCATCTTCTCTGAACGGCCTGTCAGGAACCCGGGTCCGGTCTGGAGGTCAGCCGAGTCCCATGTGCTCGGTGCGCACGTGCGTCAGGGACCGGGCGAGCGCACCCCGCGCCACCGCGTCGCGCCCGACGGTCGACGGCACGACCTCGACCGGGTGGCGGAGCTGCGGTGCGATCACCGCGGCGAGGGCCTCGCTGAACTCGGCCGCCGCCGGCAGGACCTCGCCCCCGACGACCACGACCTCGGGGTCGATCGTCGCGACGAGCTGCACGACGCCGGGGGCCACGTCCGCGGCGAACGCGCGGACGACCTCGACGGCCCACGCCGCCCCCTGCCCGGCCGCGGCGAAGACGGACTCGAGGTCCGTGTCGGCGGGGACCCGGGCCTCCAGCCGGCTCGGCGCACCGGGCCAGCCCGTGACGTCGAGGCCGCCCATCTCGCCGGCCGCGCCGCGCGCCCCGCGCGCCAGTGCCCCGTCGACCACGAACGCCGCACCGATCTGCCGGCCCATGACGAGCGAGACCGCGTCCTGCACGCCGCGCAGGCGCCCCCACATCGCCTCGGCGACGGCGGCGAGCTTGGCGTCGTTGTCGAAGAAGGTCGCGACGCCGGGGAACAGGTCCTGGATGCGGCCGGGCACCCGGCGCTCCACCCACTCCGGCACCGCGACGGTGTAGTCGATCGCGCCCCTCCGGTCGACGACGGCCGGCACGCCGAACGTCGCGGCCAGCACCGGTGACGTCGCGGTGTCGGCGGTCAGGCGGCGGACCACGTCCTGCACGCTCGTCCACGCCTGCTCGGCGTCGGCGAGGTCGGCGTAGCGCTCCTCGACCCGGGCCTGCTGGACCCCGCGCAGGTCGGAGCGCACGCCGACGATCCCGTGCAGCCCGAGGTCCACGCCGAGCACCGAGCCGGCGGCGGCGTCGGCCCGGAACCGCTTCGGGCGCCGACCGGCCTTGTTCGGGGTCACGAGCACCTCGGCCTCGGCCACCCAGCCCTCGTCGACGAGGTCGGTGAGCGCCGCCTCGACCGTGGGGCGCGAGAGGCCGACCGCGCGGCTCAGCTCGGTGACCGAGTGCGAGGCGTCGTCGCGCAGCAGGGCGTCGAGGATCGCACGCGAGTTCATCTGCCGGAGGACGCCCGGCGTCGCTCCGACCACTCCCGGGATCGTTGACACGGTCTCCTGCACAGCCATAGCCTCCACATTACGAAAGATCATTGAGGAATGGTGGACTCCGACATGCTCATCCCACGACCGCGCCGCTCCGCCCCGGGCACCGGCGCCTTCGAGATCACGCCGTCGACCCGGATCGCCGCCGACGACGCGGCCGGATCGGTCCGACTGTACCTGCAGCAGACGCTGCGGGCGTCGACCGGGCTGCCGGTCCGCGACGCCGCCGACGACGGCACCGGGCAGGGCGGCACCACCGAGGGCGTGATCGCACTGCGCGTGGTCGACGACCCGTCGCTGCCGGCCGGGCCCGCGACCCCCGAGGGCGACCGCAGCGAGTCCTTCCGCCTCACGGTCACGCCGCGCGGCATCGACGTCGTCGGCGGCTCGGCGGCCGGCGTCTTCTACGGCGTGCAGGCCCTGCTGCAGCTCCTGCCACCGGACGTGTACCGCCACGGCCGGGTCGGCACCGGGCCGTGGTCCGTCCCGTCGACGGTCGTCGAGGACGCACCGGCCTTCGCCTGGCGCGGCGTGATGCTCGACGTCGCCCGGCACTTCCGCACGAAGCACGAGGTCATGCGCGTCGTCGACCAGCTCGCCGCGCACCGGATCAACCGCCTGCACTTCCACCTCACCGAGGACCAGGGCTGGCGCATCGAGATCCGCAAGTACCCCCGGCTGACCGAGGTCGGCTCGTGGCGGCGCGAGTCGCAGGTGGGCGCCCACGTGCCGGGACCCGACGGCTCCCTGGTCGTCGCCGGCAAGGACGGCCGTCCGCACGGCGGCTACTACACGCAGGACGACATCCGCGAGATCGTCGCCTACGCCGCCGACCGGTTCGTCACCGTCGTGCCGGAGATCGAGACGCCCGGACACGTGCGCGCCGCGCTGGCCGCCTACCCGTCGCTCGGCGTGCACCCGGAGACGCCGGTGGAGGTCTGGACCGAGTGGGGCATCGCCGACGACGTCCTCAACGCCGACGACAGCACCGTCGACTTCTTCAAGGACGTCCTCGACGAGGTCATCGCCCTGTTCCCGTCCCGCTACATCGGCATCGGCGGCGACGAGTGCCCGAAGGTGCAGTGGGAGCAGGACCCCCGCACCCAGGAGCGCATCCGGTCGCTCGGCCTCGCCGACGAGGAGCAGCTGCAGGCCTGGATCATCGGCCAGCTCGCCGACCACGTCGCCGGCCACGGCCGCCGGGCGTTCGGCTGGGACGAGATCCTCGAGGGCGGCACGCTCGACCCGTCCGCGACGGTCGTCTCGTGGCGTGGCCTGACCGGCGCCCGGACCGCGGCCAAGCGCGGACACGACGTCATCTCCTCACCCGACGACCAGGCCTACCTGGACTACCGGCAGAGCGACCTGGCGACCGAGCCCATCCCGGTCTCGATCGTGCTGTCGGTCGACGACGTCTTCGCCTTCGACCCGGTCCCCTCCGGCCTGACCGAGGCCGAGCGCGCGCACGTCATCGGCGGCCAGGGCAACATGTGGACGGAGCACGTCGACACCGCCCGGAAGCTCGACTACCAGCTGTTCCCCCGCGTGGCCGCCCTCGCCGAGGCGCTCTGGTCGGCCGACGCCGCCGGCCCGCGCGACCTCGCCGAGTTCCGGGGCCGACTCGCCGAGCACACCGCCCGGCTCGAGGCGATGGGCATCGAGTACCGCCACGAGGCCGGACCCTTCCCGTGGGAGCAGCGCCCGGGCGTGCCAGGCCGCCCGCACTCCCGCGAGGAGCGCGCCGCCTACATCGACGCCGTGACGGCGAACATCGCCGAGTAGGACGCGGCCCCCGGCGCCGAGGTCACGGAACCAGCCGCACGGTCGTGCGCCGGACGGCACATCGCGCGACCTCGGCCGCGCGACCCGGCCGCCGGCGGCCCGGCGACGTCGGGCACGCGGCCCGGCGCCGAGGTCGCAGGACATGCCGCAGCCCGCCCGCCGAGGTCGCGGTACCGGCCGCACGATCCGGCGCCGGACGGCACTTCGCGCGACCTCGGCCGCCCGACCTGGCGTCGGCGACCCGGCGACGGCGCGCCGACCTCGCGCACGCGGCCCGGCACCGAGGTCGCGCAACACGCCGCAGCCCGCCCGCCGAGGTCGCGGAACCAGCCGCACGATCGGGCGCCGGACGGCACATCGCGCGACCTCGGCCGCGCGATCCGGGCGTCGGCCCGGCCGGCCCGGGTGTCGGCCCGGCCGCCCGCCGCCCGACCCGGGTGTCGGCCCGGCGATCGGAGACGGACGGGAGGCCCGGTGCCAGCTGGCACCGGGCCT